>JACDGO010000099.1 GCA_013821585.1 Sphingomonadaceae bacterium | reverse complement strand
GGCCGGGAGCGGGTCGGTCGGCGATCGACGGCAGCCCGCCCCAATCGCGCCCGCAGACGACAACCGCATCGACCTGAGTCGCCAGCGCATCGACGACATGCGCGATCAGCGGCCTGCCGTCGCGCATCGCGAGCGCCTTGTCCGATCCGAAGCGCCGCGACGCCCCACCCGCGAGCACCGCGCCGAGGATCACGGGCTTTCCAGAATCGCGTCGGAGCGGGCGAGGACGATGAGCCTCAGGCCTGCTTCCGCGGCACGGGCAACGGCAAGCGTCGTCGGCGCGGAGATGGTCGCGAGCATCGGACAGCCGCTCAGCACTGCCTTTTCGACGAGCTCGTAGGAGCAGCGCGCGGAAAGGAGCGCAAAGCCGCCGTCCCATTTCGCACATTCGCGCAGCATAGCGCCGATCAACTTGTCGAAAGCGTTGTGGCGGCCGACATCCTCGCGCACACGAACGATGCTTCCGTCGGCCGCGCACTGCGCCGCGGCATGGACCGCGCCCGTCGCCGCGTTGAGCGGTTGACGCGAGCGCAGCTCACCGAGCGCGCGAAACACCGCAGCCTCGTCGGTCGCGCTTTGCGCCGCGACGCGCGGCAGCGGACGCAGCGCCTGCTCGAGATTCTCTATGCCGCACAATCCGCACGAGGATTCAGACACGCGATGCCGGACGCGATCGACGACGCGCGTCGCGCATTCGGGCGCGAGATTGACGCGCAGCAGTTCGCCTTGGGGGCGCTCGACGCGATCGATCGAAAGAACGTCTCGCGCCCGCTCGATCAGCCGCTCGCCGCGCGCGAAGCCGACAGCGAAATCATCGAGGTCGACGGGGCTCGCCATCATTACCGCATAGCCGATGCCGTTGAACGCGATCGCTACCGGCGTCTCGATCGCGACCGGCCTGACGATCGCCCCGCGCGCCCCGTCCGCGCCGATCCGGTCGAACGGAAGGTCGCGCGCACCGGTCACCGCGCCGCGATCTCCTTGAGCGGAATGTTCGCGTCGGCGAGCAAGGCAGGGGCAGCGGCGATCCCGCCCACGACGAGCGCCTTGCCCTGGACATAGTCCCTGACCGCGTTGACGCAGTCGAGCGCGACGACCTTTCCGCCCTTCAGATATACGACCGAAAAGCTGCGCGACGCGGGGTCGCCGCGCGTCACCGCCGCGTCGAACCCGATCGATAGGCCGACCGTCTGAAGGCGAAGGTCGTACTGGTTCGACCAGAACCACGGCACCGCGTGATAGGGTGCGTCGTCGCCGCCGGCGATCGTCCGGGCGACGACGTTCGCCTGATCGTGGGCGTTCTGGACCGATTCGAGCCGGATCGTCGCGCCGCCCGCGAAGTCGCTCGCGTGCGCCGCGCAGTCCCCGATCGCGAAGATATCGGGGAGGCTGGTGCGGCAATGCCCGTCGACCTCGACGCCGTTCGAGCAGACCGCGCCGCCCGCGCGCAGCGGCTCGATCGCGGGGATGATGCCGATGCCGACGATCACCATCTCGCAGGCCAGGACCTCACCGCCGACGAGATGGACGCCCGAGACGCGGCCTCCCTCCGCTTCGATCCGGTCGACGGTCGCGTCGAGCCGAACATCGACGCCGTGCGCGCGGTGCTCGGCTTCATAGAAGCGCGACAGCGGCTCGCCGGCGACACGCGCCAGAACCCGGTCGAGCGCCTCGATCACCGTCACTTTCTTGCCGAGCTTGGTCAGCACCGCCGCCGCTTCCAGGCCGATATAGCCGCCGCCTACGACGACCGCGTGGCTGGTTCCCGCGAGTTCGCCGATCATCCGGTCGACATCGGCGCGCGTGCGGACGGTGTGGACGCCCGTCACGTCATGGCCTTCGCAGGCAAGGCGGCGCGGGCGACCGCCGGCAGCCCAAACCAGATGCCCATAGCCAAGCGTCCTGCCGTCCTCGGTCTCGACGCTGTGCGCTTCGGCAAAGACGCGCGTGACGCACGTTCGCGTCAGCATCGCGACTCCGCGCTCTTCCCAGAACGCCGCCGGCCGGATCAGGAGGCGCTCGAACGGCTTCTCGCCCGCCAGATAGTCCTTCGACAACGGCGGCCGTTCGTAAGGAATCTCCGGCTCGTCGCCGGCGATTGCGATGCTGCCCTCGAACTTGGCTTGTCTGAGCGCGATCGCTGCCTGCGCGCCGCCATGCCCCGCTCCGACGATCAGCACGTCGTGGCGCCCGTCCATCGCTCAGGCAGGCATGCGGTGCAGCGCACAAAGCTTGTTGCCGTCGGGATCGCGCAGATAGGCGAGGTAGTATTTCGTGCCGCCGCCCTCGCGCACGCCCGGCGCGTCCTCGATTGCGGTTCCGTCCGTCTCGACACCCACCTTGTGCCATGCGTCGGCCTGTTCTGGCGTCATCGCGAAGCCGATCGTGCAGCCGTTGCCGTGCGTCGCGGGTTCGCCGTTGATCGGCGCCGTCACGATGAACGTTCCCCCGTTGTGCGCGTAGACCAGCCGCCCCTTCGCATCCTCGAACGCGGGTTTGCCGCCGAACGCCGCGAACGTCGCGTCATAGAATTTCTTCGAGCGCGCGATGTCGTTGCTGCCCACCATCATGTGACTGTACATTTTCTCTCCTCCGAACTCAGTAAACCACCACGCTACGAATGCTCTCGCCCGCATGCATCAGGTCGAAGCCCCTGTTGATCTCGTCGAGTGTCAGGACGTGGGTGATCATCGGGTCGATCGCGATCTTGCCCTGCATATACCAATCGACGATCTTCGGCACGTCGGTGCGTCCCTTCGCGCCGCCGAATGCCGTCCCGCGCCAGTTGCGCCCGGTGACGAGCTGGAACGGGCGGGTCGAAATTTCCTTGCCCGCCTCGGCCACGCCGATGACGATCGAGGTGCCCCAGCCGCGGTGGCACGCCTCGAGCGCCTGACGCATCACAGTCGTGTTGCCGGTGCAGTCGAACGTATAATCCGCGCCACCGTCGGTCAGCGCGACGAGATGCGCGACGATATCGCCATCGACCGTTTTCGGATCGACGAAGTGCGTCATGCCGAAACGCTTGCCCCATTCCTCCCGGTCCGCATTGATGTCGACGCCGACGATCATCCCCGCGCCGGCCAGCCGCGCCCCCTGGAGCACGTTCAACCCGATACCGCCGAGCCCGAACACGATCACCGTGTCGCCGACCTGCACCTTGGCGGTGTTGACCACCGCGCCGACGCCCGTCGTCACGCCGCAGCCGACGTAGCAGGCGCTATTGAATGGCGCGTCGTCGCGGATCTTCGCCACCGCGATCTCGGGGAGCACGGTGAAGTTCGAGAAGGTCGAGCAGCCCATATAGTGAAAGATTGGCTTGCCCTGATAGCTGAACCGGCTCGTCCCGTCGGGCATCACGCCTTTCCCCTGCGTCGCGCGGATCGCGGTGCACAGGTTGGTCTTGCCGGACAGGCAAGATTTACACTGGCGGCACTCGGGCGTGTAGAGCGGGATGACATGATCGCCGGGCTTCACGCTCGTCACGCCGGGGCCGACCTCGCGAACGGCTCCCGCGCCTTCATGTCCGAGGATCGAAGGAAAGATCCCCTCGCTGTCGAGCCCGTCGAGCGTGTAGGCGTCTGTATGGCAGATGCCCGTCGCCATGATCTCGACGAGCACCTCGCCGGCCTTCGGCCCCTCCAGATCGACCTCGACGATCTCGAGCGGACGCTTCGCTTCGAACGCGACCGCGGCGCGGGACTTCATGGCATTGCTCTCCCAGAACTCTGTGTGTGAAAAAGATGCGTCATCATCGCGGCGCCGAGCACGGGCGCGAGAAGATTTGCGAAGGGCACAAGGAAGATCGCGGCGACGACGGAGCCGATCAGCGCGCGTTCGACCAGTGTCGCGCGCAGCCACTCGCGTCCTTCGCTGTGACGCGAAGAGACGATCTCCCCGAGGTCGCGACCGAAGGCGAGCGCGTTGACCAGCACGAACAATACGACCGTCCCTACGCCGGTGATCAGCAGCAACAGGTAGAACGGCAGCGCAATCAGGTTGTAGACGATCACCCTGAGCATCGAACGCAAGCCGAGCAGACTTCCTCGCAGCAGACCGAGCGGGCGGGCGTCGACCAGCGATAGCGGATAATGGCTTGCCTCGATCGCTTCCACGATCCGGTCGACATAGGCGGAAATCACGCCGAGCGCGACCGCGGGAAAGAGAAGCCAGAGGCCGAGCGCGGCGACCACGAATGCCCCAGCGCCGCTCGTCGTCAGGCCAAGGGGGCAAGGCTCGCTGTCCAGCCAGGCGCACAGGTCCGCGCCGTGGAGCAGCCACGCGAGAACGACGCCGAGCACGGCGAAGATGACGAGTGTGACGGCGAGCGAACGGACGAGGATTGCAACGATGCGGGGATCGGCGAGATCGCCGACGGAGCGGGTGAGGGCGCCAAGCACGCGGATCAGTGGCCGGCCCCAGCCTGACTTCGCGCCGGCGGCGACCGGCCCAAGTCCATGATCAGTCCGGCAAGCATGTAGAGCCGCGGCGTCACCGAGGCGAGCTCCAGAAACTCGCGTTCGGAATGGAACCCCCCGCCGACCGGTCCCAATCCGTCGAGCGCCGGCACGCCGGCGTCATAGGCCAGCGCGGATTCGGACGCGCCGCCGTTTCCGCCGCGTCCCAGCTTCATGCCTATGCCCGCGTAAAGAGCTTCGGCGCGCGCCGCGAGCGCTTCGGTCGCGGCATTGCTCGGCAGGGGCAGGAAGGCGGGTTCACGGCTCACCGTCACGCGCGTGTCGGGGACGATTGTCGTCTCGGCGTTGTGACGCAGCGTCCGCTCGACGCGCTCGAAGTCGCCTTTGTCGCGGACGCGGACGTTGATCCCCGCAGACGCGTCCTCGGGGATAATATTCGCGCGCGTGCCCGCGCTCATCAGGGTCAGATTCGCGGTCAAGCCGTCGCCCGATTTGGGGAAGACGTCGGCGGCCTGGATCTGGTGGATCAGCTCGACCGCCGCGTTGCGCCCGTCTTGCGGGGAGACGCCGGCGTGCGCGGCACGGCCCTTGACGTCAATGTGGAAGGTTGTGGCGCCCTTGCGCCAGACGGTCAGGACGTCGGGCGCATCACCGGGCTCGAGATTGAGCTCGACATCGGCCGCCGACACGAGCTTGCGGATCAGCGCCTGCGTGCCGGGCGACCCGCGTTCCTCCGAGGTTTCGACGAGGAACGTGATCTGCGCGTAATCCTTGAAGTTCAGATCGTGAAGCAACTGGAGCGCGAAGAGTCCTTCGACGACACCGCCCTTTTCGTCGGAAACGCCGGGTCCGAGCGCGCGCGGGCCGTCGATATGATACGGCCGCTTGGCGACGGCGCCGGGACCGAAGACGGTGTCGATATGACCGATCATCAGGATGCGGCCCTTCCCCGTGCCGCTGATCGTGGCGACGGTGTTTTCGGGCAGGCCCGGCGCTTCGGCCGCGACGCTCTCGACCGTCATGCCGAGGGCCTTCAGCCGATCGGTGACCAGCGCCGCGACCTTGCGCCCGCCTTCGACGTCGCCCGTGCCCGAATCGATGTTCACGATCTGCTCGAGGAATTGAAGCTGCGCGGGCCGCGCGTGTTCGGCGGCGGACCACAGCCGGGCGTTCTTCCTGGCCGGAGCGGCGTACGCCGGGAAGCCGGTCACAGCGGCGCCTGCCAACGACATCGCGCAAAATGTCCCCAAATTCATGACTGTCCCCTTTTACTGCGCGCCTCCGCGATCGCTGCCTTGAGCCCGTCATAGCCGACCGCACCGGATAGCACCCTGTCGCCGACCACCCAACTGGGTGTGCCCGTCAGGTTCAGGGCGCGCTGAAGGTCGCGGTTGGCGGCGATTTCCTGCGCGGCGTCGGGGGTGAGCGATTCGTTCGGATTCAGCCCGAATTGATGCGCGACGTTCGAGCGCGCACGGGTGTCTGGGCGGCCGGACGCGTAAAGCGCGCGGTGGAAGGCGGCGTAGCGCGTGCCCTTCGCCGCCGCGAGGCTGATGCGCGCAGCCTCCTCGCTGTCGGGACCGAGCACGGGGAATTCGCGGTAGACGATCTTGATGTGCTTGTCCTCGCGCAGCAGCCGGTCGATGTCGGGCAGCGACGCGCGGCAGTATCCGCACGCATAGTCGAAGAATTCGACGAGGGTTACGTCGGCGTCGGCCGCGCCTTCCCACGCATTGGCGAAGGGTTTTTCTATAACCGCGCGGTTCGCCCTGACTGCCTTGGCGATCTCGCGCTGCTGAAGGCGGTCCATCGCTTCGGGGAGGATTTCGGGGTGCGCGAGGATATAGTCGTGGACGACGCGCTCGATCGCGGAGCGGTCGGCGGCTGAGGCCTGCCCGCCTGCGGCGACCGCGCCAGCTGCGGCGCCCGTTAGTAAAGCCGCCAGTCCGATCGTCACGCGCATTCCTTTCTCGGTCATTGCTGCCGCCGGTGGTGGCGCTTGTCGTCGTCGGCCTGCGTCTTCGAGACGAGCGCGATGTCCTGCGCGCGCAGCCAGTCGGGCGTTCCGGTCGCGAGCCCGCGCATCGCGAGCTCGGCGTTGGCGAGCGCCGGGCGCGCCTTGCCCTCGAGATTGTAGCGCTCGGCGCTGGCGAGCGCGGCACGAGGCGCGTCGCCCTGCTGAGTATAGATCACGCCCAGTTGATACCAGGCGAACGGGTTCTGATCGTCGCGCGCGATCGCCGAATGGAGGATACGCTTCGCCTCCTCATAGTTCGCCGGATTCTCGGTCGCGATCAGTGCATGACCGAACAAAGCGGCGATCAGCGGCTGATAGTCGGTGCGCTGGACCGCGTCGCGCAGCAGCACCAGCGCCTCGGCGGGACGCCCCGATTCGAGCAGGATCTGACCTTTCAGCTCCTCGAAATACGGGTCGTGCGGCGCTGTCGCCAGCAAGGCGTCGGCCTCGGCGAGCGCTTTGTCGGGATAGGCCGACTTGTGCCACGCATAGGCGCGCGCGTAGTGCGCCGCGATCGACCGGTCGCTTTCCGGGTAGCGGTTGAACGTGTCCTTGGCGTCGAGGATATAGCCGTTGAGCTTGGCCTTTACGCGCTGGAAGCGCGCCTCGAGCAGCGGGTCGGTCGGCTTGTTCCACGCGGGATCGGCGGCGAGCGCTTCCTGAAGCACGGCGATACGATCCCCCGTCAGCGGGTGATCGGTGGCATAAGTGTCTTGGGGCACCGAATAGCGGAATTCCAGATTCTGGAGCTTCTTGAAGAATGAAATGATCCCGCGCCCGCTCACTCCGGCCGTATGCATGAAGCGCTTCGCGGATTCGTCGGCGCCCGCTTCCTGCCCGCGGCTGAAGGCCAGGTATTTGCCGAGCGCAACCTGCTGGCCCGCCATCAGGATCCCC
>JACDGO010000098.1 GCA_013821585.1 Sphingomonadaceae bacterium | reverse complement strand
ACGCAAGGCAAGATCCTGCGCGTCCTGACAGAGCAGAGCTTCGCGCGCGTCGGCGGCACGCGCACGGTGCGCGTCGATGTGCGCGTCGTCTCGGCGACCGCACGCGCTCTCGCCGACGAGATCGCGGCAAAACGCTTCCGAGAGGATCTCTATTACCGCCTCAACGTCGTGCCCGTGCATTTGCCGCCGCTGACCGAGCGGCGCGAGGACATTCCCGCGCTCGTCGAGCATTTCGTCGCGCGCTATGCGGCCGAACGCCGCGTGGCGACGCCCGACGTCTCGCCCGAGGCGATGGCCGCGCTCCAGGCGTACGACTGGCCGGGCAATGTCCGCCAATTGAGGAACATCGTCGAACGCACGATCATCCTCGCGCCGGGCGATCGCCTCGCGCGCATCGACGTCGACCTGCTTCCGCCCGAAATCCTGGGCGAAACCGCGGCGCCTTCGCGTTCGGTCGGCGGCTCGGCTATGGGCGCCCCCCTGCGCGAGGCGCGCGAGACGTTCGAGCGCGAATATCTGCGTGTCCAGATCAGGCGCTTTTCGGGAAACATCTCGCGCACCGCGAGCTTCATCGGCATGGAGCGATCGGCGCTTCATCGAAAGCTCAAGATCCTGGGCATCACCGAGGTCAAGGATGCGGTCGAGGATTGAACCGGCTTTCGGGCGTTCGCGTTATGCTTTAGGTTGCGTCTTGCGCCCGGCAAGCGGCGCGACCCGCGGGCCTACGATCCCGCCAAGAGCAAGGCGAAGCCCATGGCCGACAAGCCCAACAACCTTCAGGATCTGTTCCTCAACTCGCTGCGCAAGGCGAAGACTCCGGTCACGATGTTCCTCGTCAAGGGCGTCAAGCTCCAGGGGATCATCACCTGGTTCGACAATTTTTCGGTGCTGCTCCGCCGCGACGGTCAGTCGCAGCTGATCTATAAGCACGCGATCTCGACGGTGATGCCTTCGAACCCACTCGATCTCGCCCCGGTCGCCGCCGCTTTTTCGGGAGAGGACACGGCCAAACCCAAGCAGCTTCAGGACATTTTCCTCACCGCGGTCCGGCGGCAGAACAACCCGGTGACGATGTTCCTCGTCAACGGCGTCATGCTCCAAGGCGAAATCGCCGCCTACGACCTGTTCTGCATGCTCCTCCAGCGCGACGGCATGGTCCAGCTCGTCTATAAGCACGCGGTCTCGACCATCCAGCCATCGCATCCTCTGAACCTCGCCGAAGAGACGACCGGCGAGGAAGGTTGAGTTTGAACGGTTTCGACCTTCAACGCGAAGAGGGAGTCAGCCGCGGCGCGAGAGCCCTGGTCGTCTATCCCGACCAGGCGCACGGCGGTCCGCGCGACTCCGAAGCCCGCCTCGACGAAGCCAAGGGGCTCGCCGAGGCGATAGGCATAACCGTCGTCGACAAGGCGGCGGTGCGCGTACGCGCGCCGAGGCCCGCGACCTTGTTCGGATCGGGCCAGGTCGCGGACATCGCGCTGCGCGCGCGCGCGCTCGACGCCGAGCTCGTGATCGTCGACGGCGCGCTGACGCCCGTTCAGCAACGCAACCTCGAAACCGAGACCAAGGCCAAGGTTATCGACCGCACCGGCCTGATCCTCGAAATCTTCGGCGAGCGCGCGGCGAGCGCGGAAGGGCGGCTGCAAGTCGAGCTCGCGCACCTCGACTATCAGGCAGGGCGTCTGGTGCGCAGCTGGACGCACCTCGAGCGTCAACGCGGCGGTTTCGGCTTTTTGGGCGGTCCCGGCGAAACACAGATCGAAGCAGACCGTCGTCTGATCCGCGACCGCATGGCGAAGATCCGCCGCGAACTTTCGCAAGTCGTGCGCACGCGCGGCCTCCACCGCGACCGGCGCAAGCGCGCGCCATGGCCGGTAATCGCGCTCGTCGGCTACACTAACGCGGGCAAGTCGACGCTGTTCAATCGCATGACCGGCGCGGATGTCATGGCCGAGGATTTGCTGTTCGCGACACTCGATCCGACGATGCGCGAAGTAGCGCTGCCCGGCCTTTCCAAGGCGATCCTGTCGGACACCGTGGGCTTCGTCTCCGATCTGCCGACGCAGCTCGTCGCGGCGTTTCGTGCGACGCTCGAGGAAGTGACCTCGGCCGACCTCATCGTCCATGTCCGCGATATTGCGCACCCGGACAGCGACGCCCAGGCCGAGGACGTCGAAAGCGTGCTCGCCGATTTGGGTGTGCGCGGGGAGGGAGCGGCGCCGTCGATCGAGGCTTGGAACAAGCTCGACCTTCTCGATCCCGAACATCGCACCGCGCGCCAGGCCGAAGCCGCGCGTCGTGACGACGTAGCGCTAATCTCGGCGCTGACCGGCGAAGGCGTCGAGGCATTCGCCTCGGCGATCGCCGCCCGGCTCACGACCGGCAATCGCACGCGCCGTGTCGCGGTCGATTCGGGCGACGGCGCGACACTTGCCTGGCTTCATCAGAACGGCGACGTGCTCTCGCAGCGCGACGGCGATGGCGTCGTCCATCTCGCCGTCCGCCTGTCAGACGCGGACTGGGCGCGATTCCGACGCCGTTAGAGCGTGCGCTTGACCTGCTCCCAGAGCGCTTCCTTCGCGTCGAGATCAAGCGCGACGAAGCCTTCGCCGGCCGCGTCCTCCATCCCCCTGAAACGTGCTTCGAACTTCGCGTTTGCGCGCCGCAGCGCCGCTTCGGGATCGACCTTCAGGTGGCGTGCGAGATTGACCGCCGCGAACAGCAGGTCGCCGACCTCTTCCTCGATTGCCTCCGCGCCGCCGGCTTCGGCGATCTCGTCCAGCTCCTCGATCACCTTAGCGCGCGGTCCTTCGGCGTCGGGCCAATCGAAGCCGGTTTGCGCCGCGCGCTTCTGGAGCTTTTCCGCGCGCATCAGCGCGGGCAGAGCGAGCGCCACGCCGTCGAGAACACTCGCATGGCCCGCATCGCTGCGCTCGGCCGCCTTGATGACTTCCCAATGCGCATGGCCATCCTCGCGTGCCACGCCTTCGCCGAACACATGCGGGTGACGGCGGACCATCTTGTCCGCGATGCCCGAGGCGACGTCGTCGAACGCGAAGACGCCCGCCTCCTCGGCCATGCGCGCGTGGAACACGACCTGGAGGAGCAGGTCGCCAAGCTCGTCCTTGAGGTTCGCCATGTCGCCCCGCGCGCAAGCGTCGGCGACCTCATAAGCCTCCTCGATCGTATAGGGCGCGATGCTGACGAAATCCTGCGCGACATCCCAAGGGCAGCCGCTCTCGGGGTCGCGCAATCGCGCCATTACCGCGAGGAGATGATCGACGGGCTTCATCGCGCGCCCTTATGCGGTTTGCGGGATGCGGCAAAGCTTGCCGCTTCCCGTGCTGCGCTCTCGGCGCTAGACTCCGTTCGTGAGCGCGCAGCGTTCCTATCGCGCCATCCGCGCGGGCGTCGAGACGCTGCCGCCGTTGAACCTCGCGCGTCATTACCATCGCGAGGGTTATGCGAATGTAGTTCTGACGGGAAGCTTTGCCGAAGCGGCCTTCGCGGGGCGATCGGTCGCGCGGCCGGGCGACGTGCTGTTGCATGGGTCGTTCGATTGTCACGCGAATTTCGCGATTTCGGCGCGGGGCGCGCGGGTGCTGCGGCTGCCGTGGAGTAACGACCGTATCGAGGGGCGCTATCGCGTCGGAAATCCCGACCTGCTGGTGAAGCTCGCCGAAACCGACCCGCTCGCCGCCAGCTGGGCGCTCGCGACGATGATCGAGCCCGTCGAGGCGGAAACGATGCATTGGACGGACCGCCTCGCGACGACGCTCGCCAAGGCGCAAGCGACCCATCTCGCTCATTGGTCCGAAGCGAACGGCCTGGCTCCGGAGACCGTCTCGCGCGGATTCCGCCGTGCATTCGGCGCGTCGCCACAATTGTTCCGTCTCGAGGCGCGCGGGCGGCTCGCGTGGCGGGACGTTCGCCGGAGTTCGGCGACCCTAACCGCGATTGCTCACGATCGCGGTTTCGCCGACCTCGCGCACATGACGCGAAGCATTACGGCGCTCACCAGTGCGAATCCGACGGCGTGGCCCGTCCCGCGCGCGGGTCAATTGCGTTCAAGCGCGGAGGCCGCGCGCGTGACACAGGGGGATTGATGCCTCGTTCGAACCGACGCGAATTCATTGTCCAGGCCGCCGCGCTGGGCCGAGCATCGCGTGGAGCGGCGAGGGCGTCGCGGCGGGTCGCGATGGAGCGAACGCCGCACTCTCTATCCTGAAGGCGTCGCTTCAGGCGACCCCGACGCGTCGAGCGTGCTGCATTTGTCTGCATTCCGCGACCACTCGAACGCGCGGCGGGTGGAGATGGAGGGCCGCTGCGCTATCGCATCCGTCACGAAGCGCTGTTGTGGCGCGCGGATGGCGCGTCGGCGCTCATGCACACGACCGTCGAGGGCGATCCGGAATTGTCGGCGGCGTAAAGGGCGGCTCCCCGTCAACCAACCTATAAGTCCGATAATATACATTATGTAAAGTACCTATGGCTCGAGGACGAGGCTATCCCCCTCGACGCGCCAGCGCTTGAGGCCTTTGAGAAAGCTCATCCCGAGCAGATTGGTCTCGCCGAGCCCGTCGCTGACGAGCAGCGGCGGATCGTGCTGGACGATCGGGCCGATCGCCAACGCGCGTGCGCTCGCCCGCCGCGCGGTCGCCATGCCGTTGGCCGTTTCCAGCGCGACCGGAAAGCCGCCGCCAATCTCGACATGCGTGGCCGCCGCGGCTTCGGCCGACAATGTTGTTACGGTCGCGCCGCTGTCGATCAGGAAGTCGACCGCCACGCCGTTGACCGTGCCGCGCACCCGGAAATGCCCGTCGTCGCTGCGCGCGACGCCCAGCGTTCGACCTTCGACGACGCCCGCGTCGCCGCGGAACTCGGCAGTCGCGCGCCGCCAGACGCTCCCCGCCTCTCCCCGGAACAGGAACAGAACAAAGACTCCCGCGAAGATCGCGACCCAGGCGAGCGCCATCTTGAGGCTCTGCGCGAGCGGGAGCCTGCGCGCGGCAAGGCTGCTGCCGACGAGCGCGAGCGCGCCGACGCCCCAGATCAGCTGCGCTGTCGTGTCGCCGCTCAAAGCGCGATCTCCATGCCGTCGAAGCCGGGCTCGACGCCCTTAGGGAGCGACGCCGCGAGCGCCGCATAGTCCATCGACTGGTCCATGTGGGTCAGCACCGCGCGCTTTGGCCGCAATCGCGCGATCCAGCAGAGCGCCTGGTCGAGGTTCGCGTGGGTCGGATGCGGGCGCGCCCTAAGTGCATCAACGATCCACAGATCAAGTCCGGCGAACAGGTCGGCCATCTCCCCGGTCAGCGCATCGCAGTCGGTCGAATAGCCGACGTTCGCGCCGCCCGCGTCGAAGCGCAATCCGGCTGAAGTGATGCCGCCATGCGGTTGATCCACAACGCGAATCGTAACCAGCCCCACCTCGAACCTGTCGGGCAGTCCATCGCCCTCTATGGTAGCCGGATAACCGCCATTTCCCTCGAACGCATAGCCGAAGCGCTTTTGCAGCGACGCAAGCGTGCGTGGACGCGCATAGCCCGCGACGGGGCGCTCCATCGCATGAAACACCTGCCGCAGATCGTCGATGCCGTGGCAATGATCGGCGTGGTCGTGCGTCCAGATGACCGCGTCGAGCGTCGCCACGTCGGCATCGAGCAATTGTTCGCGCAGGTCGGGCGACGTATCGACGAGGATGCGCGTGCCCCGATGCTCGACGAGGACCGAAGCGCGGCGGCGGCGGTTCTTCGCTTCGGCCGGGTCGCACGCGCCCCAGTCATTGCCGATCCGCGGCACGCCCGACGACGTGCCGCAGCCGAGGATACGAACCTTCACGCCACGACTTTCGCGAACAAATCCGTGAAGTTGCGTGTCGTCGCTGCCGCGAGTTGCTCGACGCTTTCGCCGCGCAGATCGGCGAGGAAGCGCCCCGTATCGGCGACGAACGCGGGTTCGCATCGGCGGCCGCGATGCGGCACTGGCGCGAGGAATGGAGAGTCGGTCTCGATCAGCAGTTTGTTGGCCGGCAGGCGCGCCGCGGTCGCCTGCAAGTCCTTTGCGTTCTTGAAGGTCACGATGCCCGAAATCGAGATGTACAAGCCGAGCGCAAGCGCCCGATCAGCGAAGGCGTCGCTCGCGGTGAAGCAATGGATGACGCCGGTGTAGGCGCCCTTCCCCATCTCTTCCCCCAGGATCGCCACGGTGTCGTCCTCGGCGTCGCGCGCGTGAACGATCAGCGGCAACCCGGTTTCGCGCGCCGCAGCGATGTGCGCGCGAAAACTCTTCTGCTGCTGGTTGCGGTCGGAATGGTTGTAATAATAATCAAGGCCGGTCTCGCCGATCCCGACGACGCGCGGGTGCGCGGCGCGCTCGACGAGCTTCGCGGTGTCGATGTCGGGATGCGCGTCGGCCTCGTGCGGGTGGACGCCGACCGAAGCCCACACGTCCGCCTCGCGTTCGGCTACGCCTAGCACATCGTCCCACTCGCGCTCGCGCGTCGAGATGTTGAGCATCCGGGTGACGCCGGCGGCGCGCGCACGGGCTAGGACGGCGGGCTGATCTTCGACGAGGCCCTTGTAGTTGAGGTGGCAGTGGGAGTCGGTGAACATCAGGCGACGCCAGATAGCTCGAGGCGGGGAAACGCACCTTCAGGCGTCTCGATTTTCGGACCGAAGGCTACTCGATCAGCATACCAATCCTCTTCGCCCAACGCCGAGAAAGTCCGCTGATGGTCGTCGATTCCCATTTGAGTCAAAAGGTTTGCGGCGGTTTGCGGAATCACGGGCTGAACCGCGATTGCGAGCGCGCGTATGCAGTAGAAGAGGTTTGCCAGCACTTGGCGCATTCGATCAGGATCGGTTTTGCGCAGCGCCCATGGAGCCTGAGCATCGACATATTGGTTGCAGGCGAAGACAGCGCTTAACCAAGCTTCCAAACCGGCAGAGAATGAGAGCTGTTCAAACTCCCATCGTAGTGTGTCGTGCGTGGCCAGCGACACGGCTTGGCGAAGCTTCTGATCCTCGGCCTCATCGCCGATGTCGTGAGGAAGTTCGCCGTTCAAATTCTTGGCAATCATGCTCAACACCCGCTGCGCCAGATTGCCGAAGCTGTTGGACAGCTCGGCATTGCAGCGGGTTACGATCGCTTCTTCGCTCCAGCTTCCGTCCTGGCCGAAGCTCACCTCGCGCAGCAGGAAATAGCGGAGCGCGTCGACGCCGTAGCGTTCGGCGAGCGCGATCGGATCGACGACGTTGCCGGTCGATTTCGACATCTTCTCGCCACGGTGAAGGACGAAGCCGTGGCCGAACACCGACTTCGGGGGCTCGAGC
>JACDGO010000097.1 GCA_013821585.1 Sphingomonadaceae bacterium | reverse complement strand
CGAACAACAGTCTACTCTGGTTGCTTTCTGCTCGGCGAGCCGATGACTGTCGGCGGTTGCAGACTGCATCCCAAACGACTTCGTCGCAGTGCTTTACCCAGATCGAGCGAACTGGCAGAGTCAGTCAGGGCAACGACAGCGCCGCCAAACCCTCCTCCTGTCTGACGTGCGCCACCGCGAACAGCTAGCGCGGCGTTCATGAAATCCGCAAGTGCGTCCGTGAGTGGGACGGTTATTTCGAAATCATCGCGCATCGAGGCATGGCTTTCGGCCATCAGCCAGCCAAGCGTGGCATAATCCGCGACGCGCAAAGCTCCGGCGGCGGCGAGAGTACGGGCGTTTTCAGTGATGACGTGCCGTGCGCGGCGGAACACGATGTCGGGCATATCGGCGGCTTCAAGCATGGTCATCGTTGCATCGCGCAGCGCGGCCACGCCAAGGATGCGCGCCGCCTCTTCGCATTGGGCGCGGCGATCGTTGTACGCGCCGTCAACGAGCCCGCGCTCGACGCCCGATTGAACGATGACGATGGCACAGTCGGGGGGGAGCGGGATCTGGCTCAACGACAACCTGCGGCAATCGATCAGCACCGCTGCGCCGGGCTGTGCGCCAGCCACCGCGAGTTGATCGAGGTTGCCACAGCGCATTCCGACGAAGTCATTTTCGGCCGCTTGGCCGACTAGTGCCGCGGCGACGGGGTCAAACGGCAAATTGTCGAGCGCGAGAAACCCGCGGATCACGGCGATCTCGAGCGATGCGGATGACGATAGACCGGTTCCCTTGGGGATATTGCCAGCGATGGCGATATCAGCACCACCGATCCTGTAGCCTTTACGGCACAGTTCGATGATGACGCCACGCAGATAATCGGCCCAGCCGCCGGTTTTGGCGATGGCGTCGAGGGCGAAACTGTCGGTCGCATCGAAGTCGAGCGCGACGGCATTCACAATGTTGTTTGCACGCGGCCGGATCGCGATCCGGGTTTCCTCGGCCACGGCTGCGGGCAGCGCGAAGCCGTCATTATAATCGGTGTGTTCACCAATGAGATTGACCCGCCCCGGCGCCCAGGCGACGAACGTCGGAACGCCGCCGAAGTGGTTCGCGAACCCGGCGCGGACGCGCGCATCGAGATCGCTCATAGCGCGGCGCGCAGGCGTTCGGCGGCCTGTTCGGGGGTCAGATCGCGCTGGGTTTCGGCAAGCAGTTCATAGCCGACCATGAACTTGCGTACCGATGCCGAGCGCAGCAGCGGCGGATAGAAATGCGCGTGGAGGCGCCAGTGTTCGAGGCCGCCCTGCCCTTGCGGCGCACCATGCCAGCCCATCGAATAGGGGAAGCTGGTTTCAAACAGCGCATCATAACGGCGCGTGAGCTTGAGCAGGATGCCGGCGAGCGCAAGGCGGGCAGTATCACTCAAGTCCTGCAGCCGCGCGACCGGATCTCGAGCGATTGCCAGGGTTTCAAATGGCCAGCTCGCCCACCACGGGACGACCACGAGCCAATGGTCGTTGGTTTCGACCACGCGTTCGCCCGAGCTAAGTTCGGCCTCAGCATAGGCGGCGAGCAACGGCTGGCCGTGATTTGCGAGCCAATTGGCTTGGGCGGCATCTTCCCTGGCAACCAGCGTGGGCACGAAATCGCTTGCCCAGATCTGGCCATGCGGGTGCGGGCTGGAGCAGCCCATCGCCGCGCCTCTGTTCTCGAAAATTTGGACGTGTGCCCAGCGTTGACCGAGTTCGGCGGATTGCGCGCACCAGGTGTCGACGACCGCGCGGGCACACTCGCCGGTCAATGTGGCAAAGGTCGCGGCGTGATCGGGTGCATAGCAGATGACGCGGGCCTCGCCGGCCGCGGGCTGGGACTGGAACAGCGGGTCGTCTTTCGCCAGACCACCTTTATCCAGCAATGCCGGGAAATCGTTGGGGAAGACGAAAGCGTCCGCGTAATCTGGATTGCGCGCGCCGCCCGCCCGGGTGTTGCCGGGGCATAGGTAACAATCCGGATCGTGGTGGGGCAGCGACATTTCATCGGCGGTCTCGACCGCACCTTGCCATGGGCGCGCCGCGCGATGCGGCGAGACGAGCACCCATTCGTTGGTGAGCAGATCGCGGCGGCGATGCGGCAGATCGGTCATGCCGGACGATAGGCGTAAGGCGGCAACGTGCCCGCCTCACCAGTCGGGTTGAAGACAAAATATTCGATGCGTCCATCGGCGTGACGGACACGCTGTTCGATCAGGGATGCGCCGTTCCCGAGATGCGGATAAACGCAGCCGGTCACATCGTCGCGCAGCATCTGGGCGAAGAGTTGCACACGGCCTTCACTCAACTGCCCCAAATGATCGCTGGTCATCAGCACGCCGCCCGCATTTGCCGCGAACTGCGCGAGCGAGCGGACCTGTTCATCCGTCAAATCGTGGTAACGATCGCGCAACAGGATGCAGTCGGGATCGGCCTGCCACAATATATTCGCGGCGTGGTTGCGGGTGAGCTGATCGCGGATGAGGCTTTCGGCGGAATATTCACCATTCCAGCTGACGCCGATGTCACGACCGACGCGCATCGCATCGACATAACCGATCGAGGCCCATAGCGGACAGCCGCAACCGAGCCATAAGCACTCATCGCCAATCTCTTCACGGATGAGTGCGGCCATGCGCCGCCAGATCGCGATCCGCGACAATCCGGACGTGTGCCAGCGCGCGGTGTCGGGGCCGTGCTCGCTGCCGAACAACATGAAATCGGTCTTGAAATACCGCGTGCCCCAATCGTGAGCCCAAGTCCGGAAAACGCTGCGGATATACGCCTCGGCCTCGGGATGAGTGATGTCGAGGATGTGATATTCCTCGCTCCGCTTGTGCCAGCGGAATTCGCCATAGAAGCGCATCTGGACGAGTGGATCGCCAGTGACTTTGTCTTTGACCAGCCAGTCGGGATGCGCTTGCGCGAGTTTGGAGCGGTTGCCGACCATGAACGGCGCGATCCACAAGCCCGGACGGAAGCCGGCGGTAGTAATATCGGCGAGCAACGGCTTCATGCCATCCGGGAATTGGGGTTTGACGTCGAGCCAATCGCCCATTTCGGTAGTGAAGCCATCATCGATCAGGAAAACGTCGAGCGGGACATCGTACGCGTCGCGGAAATCGCGTGCGGCGGCGAGGTGATCCTTGATCGCCGCTTCGTCGATCGCGGAGTAAAGATTATACCATGAGCACCAGCCGGTGATGCGTTTGTCCGGCACGCGGGGCAGGATCGGGGACGCGGCCGCGACCGCTTCACTCCAGCGGCGCAGCACCGGTTCTAATTCGTCGCCATCGAACATCAGCAGCGTTTCGCCCTCGGTCGCGCCGGTGCGATCGAGCAGTGTTTCGACATCGATAATGCCATCAGCGTAGCGGAAGCGCGTCTGGAAACGGTCATGTCGCTCAAAGCCGAGAACGAGCGCGCCTTCATCTGTTTCTGGAAGCAGCGCCGTCATCGCAAAGCCGAGCGTGGGCGCTTTTCCCGGCGGACCGTCTCCGGTTGGTGTGCTGGGGGCGACGAAGAAGCTGCCGTCCCAACTGTGATAGCCATTGCGCAGGTAGAAGCGTGCGCCCGAATAGCTCAGTCGCAGGCCGATGCTGTCGAGCGGGCGATCCGCGCCTTCGACGCGGACGGTGTAACGGCCGGGTTGGGCATCGATCAGGACCTTGCCGCCGGAATCGAGTTCCCAGCCGCCGTCGATCACGCGATGCGGCGGGACTTCGCCCTCGATCAGCGGAGTAAGGATTTCAACGGAGAGGCCCCGAGAATGGAACACGTCAGCGGAGATCGATCTCGCGGCGCTCATCCGCCGACTGGCGCGCGGCAAGCGCGAGTTTGAGCGTGGCGACCCCCTCGCGCAGCGGGATCAGCGGTGCACGCTTGTCACGGATGGCGGCGGCGACATCCTCCATCTGAGTGATGAAGGGATCCGCGGGACTGACTATCGGCTCCGGCGACGCGCCGGCGATGGTCGGCGTAAACACCGCCTCGTTCCAGCTGCTGAAACGCCCGGTCAGCTTTTCCGCAAAGACATTCCATTCCTTTTGCCACACGCCCGGCGTGGCGATGTTTGATGCGTTAATCGTTGCGATGCGGCCATCATCCCAGCCGAATGTGATCGCGGAGACATCCTCGACCGAATAGCCGGGCGTGTCGTGATGAAACACATTGGCGCGGCGGGCATAGACGGTTGCGGGCTCGCCCATCAGATAGCGGATCAGGTCAATCTGGTGGACCACCTGTTCGAGAATCTGACCACCCGATTGCGCCTCGTCACGCCACCAGTCGGCGTGAAGTGCATTGCAATGATACGCGCCGGCATAGAGCCCAACTGGGCCGGTATCGCGTGCCTGCCAATCGCGGACCGCAGAACCGTGGCGGTACATGAAGCCGATTGCCGCGGTGACATCCGACGCCTCGACCGCGTCGGCCATGCGCGTCGCCGCGTTCATGTCGAGCGCGATCGGCTTTTCGACGAGCAGGTTCACCCCGCGCGAAAGGGCGTGCTCGGCTTCGCCACGACGTCCGAATGGCGGCGTGGTGACGACGAGCAGGTCGAGCCCCACGTCGATCATCCGGTCGAGATCGTCGAACGGCTGGCCGCCATGCTCCGCGGTAAAGGCCTGCGCCTTGGCGAGATCGCGGCTGCACGCGGCGACGACATCCAGCCTCGCTGCCTTGGTGGCGTTGACGTGGCGAACGGCGATGCCGCCGCATCCGAAAATGCCGACGCGGAGCATCTAAAACTCCAGTACCGATTGCATCACGCCCGGCGCGCTCTTGTCCAGCCGGTCGAACAGTGCCGGAGCATCGGCAAAGGCAACGATGTCGGTGATCAGGGGGATGAGGTCGAGTGTGTCCGCCGCCTGCAGTTCGATCGCAGTGCGCCACAAGCGCGGCTTGGACCAGCGGTGCATCGCTTCGGGCGCGGTGCCTGAGATTTGCGAACAGACCAGCTCGACGCGGTTATGATGGAATTCCTCACCCAGCCGCACGCCGATGAGATCACCCTGGAGGAATCCCATGGCGACGACGCGCGACGAATAGGCGACGGCGCGGATCGCTTCTGCCAGGGCAGGCGGCGCGCCGGAGACTTCGATGCAGACATCGGCGCCGCGACCGTTTGTTTTGGTCTTGATCGCCTCGGCGGCGTTCTCCGAACCGATGGCCTCATGCGCGCCGAGCTTGAGTGCCAGATTGCGGCGGACAGGATCGGGATCGACGGCAATTACTTGTGCGCCGGATGCGCGCGCCGCTTGCGCGACGATCTGGCCGGGCACGCCAAGGCCGAATATCGCGACAACATCGCCGATGCGAATGCGGGCGTCGTGGATACCGTTGAGGGCGACGGCGCCGATATGGCTGAAAATGCCGGCGCGGGGATCGAGTCCTTCGGGCATCAACCGGTCGCGGACCCATACTTGATCGGCGATATGGCTCGAGCGATGGTGCCAAGCGCCGTAGAGGCGCTGGCCGACCGACAGGCCGGTGACGCCGCCGCCGAGTTCGACGATCTCGCCCGATTCTTCATAACCCAGACTACGGATCGGATAACTCCAGCTCGCCTCGCCGTCGGTGAACAGGCGGCGGGCTTCATCCCACTGGCGGTTCATGAATGGGCTGGTGCCTCGATATTGGGTCAGTTCGGTGCCCGCGCTGATGCCCGAGAACAGCGTGCGAATGCGGACTTCATTTGGCGCGAGCGGGGCGTCAGTCGTATCCTCGAATTCGAGAACGCGCGGGGCTGTGAGGATGAGCGACTTCATGCCGGCTGTGCGTTGGCGAGGACGGCGTGTCGACTGCTCGCACGGGTCATCAACAGGATGATCACTGCGACGAAATAGAGTGCCGCCATGGCCACGATGCCTGCGCCCATGCCCGCCGCATCGGCAATGCCCGAGACCATCAACGGCGTGATCCCCGCGCCGAAAAAGCCGATCATCGTCATCATGCCGACCGCCGTGGCGCGCGCATGCGGCGGGACGACGTCCTGCATCGCGGCGTATATACAGCCATCGAACAATCCCTTGGCGACGCTGGTCGCCACCAGGACCACGCCGATTTCGGCAGCTGTTTTGGCACCGAGCAGAGGGAGGAGCAGCACTCCCGCCGTTCCGAGCCCGATGGCGAGCGTGGTGAAACGGCCAAGCGGACTGCGCTTGGCCAGCGTATCGGCTAGCAGGCCGCCAAGCGGGACCGACATGAAACCGGCGATGTTGATCGTCGCCGACCCGACCCAGGCTGAATTGGCGAGATTCAGGCCCAATTGCTCCTTGACGAAAAACGGCGCCCAAAACGTCACCCCGGTCGATGCGCCGGTTGCCAGCGCAAACACCACGCACAGCATCAAGGCGGGCGGGATGCCGAGCACAATGCCGATTGGTTCGGCAGGCTTGCCGGCTTCTGCCGCAGTATGCACGATCGGTGCGTCCTTGAGGGTCGTGAACAGCACGACGGCCCATACAAGACCAATGCCGCCGAAGATCAGAAACGGCGCATGCCAGCTGAACGCATCGGCTATGTAGCCGGTGGCGACCGCGCCAAGTCCCGCCCCCGCAAACACTGCGGTTTGGTGCAGCGACAGTGCGCGGCTGCGCATGGTCGGCTTGTGCCAATCCCCGATCAAGGCAGTGGCGGTGGGGTAATAGGCGCTCTCCCCAACGGCGACGATGCCGCGCATCGCAAGGAGTAAGGCAAAGCCGCTCGCGAGGCTCGATGCGCCGGTTGCGATGCTCCAAAAGGCGAGGCCAAAGATGATAACGCGGCTGCGCTGGACGCTGTCGCCGACGCGTCCGGCGAGGAATGCGCCGACGGCGTAAATCCAGAAGAACAGCGAGCCGAGCAGGGCGAGCTGCGCATTGGTCAGCCCGAATTCGGCCTTTAGCGACGGAAGGACGGCTAGCAGTATGTTGCGGTCAGCGGCATTGAGGAATGCGACGACCCACAGCAAACCGATCAGAATCCAGGGGTAACGGTTCGAACGCTCGGTCATGCGCGTTCACCCTCGATGAGAATGGCCCGGAAATCGTTGACGTTGGTCAACGTTGGGCCCGTGATCACCAAATCACCCAGTTTATCAAAGAACACGTAAGCGTTGTTGCGATCGAGATGCGCGCGCGCATCGAGGCTCAGTGATGCAGCACGAACCAGCGTGTCGGGGGTGACGACGGCGCCCGCGGCATCCTCCGTGCCGTCAATCCCGTCGGTATCGCAGGCCAAGGCGTAAATTCCCGGCGCACCGTCGAGCGCGATGGCAAGTCCCAGCAGATATTCGAGATTGCGTCCGCCGCGCCCCGATTTGTTGACCACGGTAACGGTGGTTTCCCCGCCTGACAGGATCGCTCGCGATTTGCCGTCC
>JACDGO010000096.1 GCA_013821585.1 Sphingomonadaceae bacterium | reverse complement strand
CGTCGCAATCGCGCGGACGGCCGCCGATCGGCTGAACCTCACCGGATTGCAGCGCGCGGAGCAGCTTGACCTGCGCCTCGAGCGGGAGCTCGCCGACCTCGTCGAGAAACAGCGTCCCGCCGTCGGCGTCGCAGAATTTGCCGACCTGGCGCGCGAAGGCGCCGGTGAATGCGCCGCGCTCGTGCCCGAACAATTCCGATTCGACGAGGTTCGCGGGAATCGCGCCGCAATTGACGCTGACGAGCGGTTTGCGCGCGCGCGGGCTCGCGGCGTGGATCGCTTCGGCGATGACTTCCTTGCCGACGCCCGATTCGCCTTCGATCAGCATCGGCACGCGCGCGCGCGCGGCCTTCGCGGCGATCGCGAGCGCGGCGCGGAATTTGGGCGCGGAGCCGACGATCTCGTCGAAACCGAGCGGGGCGGAGAGCTTTTCGGTGAGCGGGCGCAGTTCGCCGCCGCTCGCGCCTTCGCACAGCGCGGCGTCGAGCGCGGCGAGCAGGCGATCGGGCGCGATCGGCTTGACCAGGAAATCGGTCGCGCCGCTGCGCATCGCCTCGACCGCGGCGGCGACCGAGCCGGTCGCGGTCAGTGTCAAAATAGGGAGAGCAGGGCGCCGCGCGCGCAGCTCGGCGATCAGCGCGACCATGTCCGCATCGGGCCGGTCGATGACGATCGCGTCGAGCATCATTCCGTCGCGCGTGCCGAGCGTGGCGATCCCGGTTTCCGCGTCGCCCGCGACGATGGTGCGCCAGCCCGCGCGCGCGGCGAGCGCCGTCACCAGCCGAACCTGCGCGGGTTCGTCATCGACGAGCATCAGCATCCGCATGCCGTTCGGCGCCATGTGCGGTAAAGTCCCCTTTCTGTCCCGTTTCGGCGCAATAGATACGAATCCAAAGTAAAATTGGACTTAAGCCCGGTTTGTTGCGCTTCGCGGGCGGCGGGCTTGAGGGGCGCGCGCGGCGCGGTTAAGGCTCCACGGCGACGAGGTAAGGGGACGATGATGGCTGTGGAGATGGAAACCACCGGCAACGATATGCCCGCGCATGTCGATTCCTATGTCCGCTTTCTGAAGTGGCTCAAGTTCGGCGCGATTGCGTCGTTCGGCATCGGCTTCATCGTCGTCCTGCTCATCAGCCGGTGAAGATCGCCGTCCTGAAGGAAGGCGCGGACGGCGAAAAGCGCGTCGCCGCGACGGCGGAGACGGTAAAGAAGTTTATCGGCCTTGGCGCCGCGATCGCGGTTGAGAGCGGGGCAGGCGCGACGGCTTCGATTCCGGATCAGGCTTATGTCGACGCGGGCGCGACTGTCGGTGATCGGGCCGCGACGCTGAAGGATGCCGACATCATCCTAGGTGTGCAGGGGCCAAACCCCGCGAGCCTGAAAGGCGCGAAGGCGGGCGCGTGGCTGGTAGCGGCGCTCAATCCTTTCGGAGAGCGGGTACGCGTGGATGAGTATGCGAAGCTCGGGCTTGAAGCACTGGCGATGGAGCTGATGCCGCGCATCACGCGCGCGCAGTCGATGGACATATTGTCGAGCCAGTCGAACCTGTCGGGCTATAAGGCGGTGCTCGACGCCGCGGGCGAATATGGCCGCGCGTTCCCGATGATGATGACTGCAGCGGGCACCGTTTCCGCGGCGCGCGTGTTCGTGATGGGCGTCGGCGTTGCGGGCTTGCAGGCAATCGCGACCGCCCGGCGGCTCGGCGCGCAGGTCTCGGCGACCGACGTGCGATCGGCGGTCAAGGAGCAGATCGAAAGCCTCGGCGCGAAGGCGATCTTCGTCGAGGACGTGAAGGGAATCGAAGGGGAAGGCGCGGGCGGCTACGCGGCCGAGATGAGCGACGAATACAAGGCAGCTCAGGAGGCGCTGGTTTCCTCGCACATCGCGAAGCAGGACATCGTCATCACCACCGCGCTGATCCCCGGCCGCCCCGCGCCGCGCCTCGTCAGCGACGCGCAGATCTCGAGCATGAAGCCGGGCAGCGTGATCGTCGATCTCGCGGTCGAGGCGGGGGGGAATGTCGAGGGCGTGGTCGCGGGCGAGGTGGTCGAGGTGCACGGGGTGAAAATCGTCGGGCACCGCAACGTGCCGAGCCGCCTCGCGGCGGACACGAGCGCGCTCTATTCGCGCAACCTGTTCAATTTTCTGAGCGCCTTCTGGGAAAAGGACGCGGGCAAGCCAATGCTCGACGACGAAATCGGTAACGCAATCCGCGTGACGCAGGGCGGCAACGTCGTGAACGAGAAGTTGCTGGCAAGCTAGGAGCAGTCATGGACTTCATCTCCATCCTCTCGATCTTCGTGATGGCGTGTTTCGTCGGCTATTATGTCGTCTGGTCGGTCACGCCCGCGCTGCACACGCCGTTGATGGCGGTGACCAATGCGATTTCGAGCGTGATCATCGTCGGGGCGCTGATCGCGGCGGCGGCCGGAGGTAGCGCGACATCGAAATGGCTCGGGCTCGTCGCGGTGGCGTTGGCGAGCGTCAACATCTTCGGCGGGTTCGCGGTGACGGCGCGGATGCTGGCGATGTATAAGAAGAAGGAGCGCTAGGGCGTGGAGGGGGGGACACCCGCCTGGGCGATGCTCGCCTATCTGATCGCGGGGATATGCTTCATCCTCGCGCTGCGTGGGCTTTCGTCGCCCGCGACGAGCCAACGCGGCAACCGTTTCGGGATGACGGGCATGGCGCTCGCGGTGGGCGCGACACTTGCTACCCATGTTCCCATGGCCACGTTTCCAACTCCAGACTTTGTGTATCCGGTTCTCGATAGCGAAACGCTCATCGAAATTCTCGTCGCGATCTTAGTCGGAGGAAGCGTCGGCATAATTACGGCGCGCCGAATCAACATGACTGCGATGCCGCAGCTCGTTGCGGCGTTTCATTCGCTTGTCGGCATGGCGGCGGTGCTCGTCGGCGCGGCGGCATTCCTCAATCCGGCGGCGTTCGGAATCGCCGACGCGGGCGTGATCCACGCGCAGAGCCGAGTCGAGATGGGGCTCGGCGTCGCGATCGGCGCGATCACTTTCAGCGGATCGGTGATCGCGTTCCTGAAGCTCAACGGTAACATGAGCGGCAAGCCGATCCTGCTGCCGCTCCGCCACGTCATCAACCTCGGGACGCTCGCGGCGATCCTCGGGCTGATCGGCTATTTCACGACCGACCAATCGCCGTGGGTGTTCTTCACCGTCACCGCGCTCGCCTTCCTGATCGGCTTCCTCCTCATCATCCCGATCGGCGGGGCGGACATGCCGGTGGTCGTGTCGATGCTCAACAGCTACTCCGGCTGGGCGGCCGCCGCGATGGGGTTCACGCTCCATAACACCGCGATGATCGTCACCGGCGCGCTGGTCGGATCGTCGGGCGCGATCCTGAGCTACATCATGTGCCGCGCGATGAACCGCAGCTTCATCAGCGTGATCGCGGGCGGTTTCGGCGCCGTCGCGAGCAGCGGCGCGGAGGCCAAGACCGACCGCCCGTGGAAGCGCGGATCGGCGGAGGATGCCGCCTATATGATGAAGCAGGCGGACAGCGTCATCATCGTCCCCGGATACGGCATGGCGGTCGCGCAGGCGCAGCATGTGCTGCGCGAAATGGCCGACTTGCTCAAGAAGGAAGGCGTCAGCGTCAAATACGCGATCCATCCGGTCGCCGGACGGATGCCGGGGCACATGAACGTGCTGCTGGCGGAAGCCAACGTTCCCTACGACGAGGTGTTCGAGCTCGAGGACATCAACTCGGAATTCGCGCAGACCGACGTCGCCTTCATCATCGGCGCGAACGATGTCGTGAATCCTGCGGCGAAAACCGACAAATCGTCACCGATCTACGGCATGCCGGTATTCGACGTCGAAAAGGCGAAAACGGTAATGTTCCTCAAGCGCTCGATGGGCGGCGTCGGCTATGCCGGCGTCGACAACGACGTGTTCTACATGGACAATACGATGATGCTCCTCGCCGATGCGAAGAAGATGGTCGAGGACATCGTGAAAGCGCTGGCGCATTGATAAGCGGAAGAGGTGGGCCTCCGGCACGGTGGGAATGAATGCCGGAGACCCTTGCCGAGTCGCGTCTGGGGACCAAACCATGTTCGCATCGGCCGCGGCAGGAAATCTCCGCCGCGTTGAGAACGGCTATCGCGGTCAAGCATTGCCAAGGACTTAGGCGAAAACTCCGATCCGCTGTGGACCTCCGCCATACGAGGGGTTGGCGCACGCTAACGGACGCTTAAACACGGCGAGATTGCGACGATCCTGTCCAAAACGGGAGAAAGACGAACTCCGAATTTGGCTGAATACCGCGCCTGAATAATGGGCTTCATCCAGTCAGGAGGGAAATGGTGATGACATTGGTCCAATTCGGCGTCAAAGACGGTTAATGATGGAAGAAAAAAGCCCAGGAATCGCGGGGATGTTGAGCATTGAAGAGCGGTTCAGCGTTGAAAGCTTCGTATCGGCCGAGTTGAGCGTGTCGCTGTTCGCCGACGACGCCGCGGGTTTGCTTCACGCAAGACTTGCAGCGGAGGGCGTCGGCGCGCGCGTCATTGCCTCAAGCCTTGTCGTCGACAGTGCTGAGGCGTTCGCCAGGCCGTTCCTCGGTGAGACCGTGTTGGTCGAACTGCCCGCGGGTACCGGCACGTCGCTCGACGAATTCCTGCTTCGCCTCGACGCCCGCACCATGGCCGAAGGGCAAGCGGTGATCGTCAACGCGGCGCCCGAGTGCCTCGATCACGTCGCGGCGCGCTTACGGGGGCCGGCCGTCACTCTCCTGTCGCATGCGACGATCGCGGACCGGATCGCGGCGCTGAGCCTTTCCCGCTTGCGCCCGGCACCCGCGTTTCACGAATCGGGCGGCGACGACCCTGTGCGTCTGCAGCAGCTTGCCGAGGAGGTCGGCCGGATCGCGCGAGCGCTTGGCGACCTCGCTCACACCGAACACGGTGCGCCCCGCGCCTTGGGCGACGCGATGATCGGCTATCGCGCCGAACCCGCGCGTGCCGAGAAACCCGGCGGCGTGACCGCGGCCGACGTTCGCACGACGATCCGGTTGCGGCGATTGCGCGATCGCTTCCTCCCGGCCGAAATTTTCGCTGATCCGGCCTGGGACATGCTGCTCGACCTGTTCGCCGCGCGCATCGAGGGGATGCGCGTCGGCGTGTCGAGCCTGTGCATCGCGTCCGCGGTGCCGCCGACGACGGCGCTCAGGTGGCTCAAGACGCTGACCGATAGCGGCGTCGCCGTGCGCGTCGCCGACCCGACCGACGCGCGGCGCGTGTTCATCGAGCTCAGCGAAGAAACGGCGGCGGCGATGAGAGCGTTCTTCGCGGCGGCCAAGATACAGGGCGGGCTTGCGGTCTAGGGGCTGCGGGCGCTAGCCCGTGGCGGGCGGGCGATTAGCTCAGTTGGTAGAGCGCCTCCTTTACACGGAGGATGTCGGCGGTTCGAGCCCGTCATCGCCCACCATTTTGACCGGTGTTTGGAGCCTGAGTCCCGGCGCTAGAAACCCAGCGCGACGCCGGCGTAGAACTTGCGGCGCGGCGCGGGCTCGAGGCCGGTCTGGAACACGCGCGAGTAGTAATGCGCGTCGGCGAGATTGCTGACGCCGCCGAGCACGCTGAAGCGTGGCGCCACGGTCCATTCGGCGGCGAAATCGACGACCTGGTACGCGGGCACGCGAGCGGGGATCAGGCTTGGCCCCGCACCGGCCGGCAGGTTCGAATCCTGAAAAAACTGCGAGCTAACGGCGATGCTGGTGACGCTCACGCTGTATTTGCCGTCGGCGCGCCATGTGATCCCGCCCTTGACGATCGATCCGGGCGCGAACGCCGGAGTCTTGCCGATCTGCGCGGGGTTGGAACTGCCCGTGAATTTGGCGTCGAGCAGGCTGAGGTTGGCGAACAGGACGAGATGGGCCGCGCCGCGCTTTCCGGCGAGCAGGTCGTAGGAGACCTCTCCCTCGAAGCCGCGGTGGCGGGTGTCGCCGGTGTTGACGTTGATCACGTCCGTAGCGTTGAGGCGCTGGGTCTCGATGCGGTTTTTGAAATCGATCCAGAACAGGCTGATATCGTAGAACAGCCCCGTGAGCGGTGTGCCGTGCACCCCGGCCTCGTAGGACACCGACTTCGACGGGTCCGCATCCGATCCCGGCTGAAGGTTGGAGAAGGGCGACGCAACGTCGAAGAAACGCAACGGGCGGTAGCCTTGGGTGATGCTGAGATAGGTTTCGTTGTCGTGGCCAAAGTCGTTGCCGATGCCGACGCCGAGCAGCGGTACGGTGCGCGACACGTCGACATCGACGAGCGGGCGGGTGAGGTTGGCCGGCTTGACCGTTTCGGCGATACGCAGCCGTTCGTGCTCGAGCCGGCCCGACAGTACGACATGAACGCGGTGCGGCAGGCGGAACACATTTTCGGCGAACGCCGCCTGATAATATGAATCCCGCGCCTGATCGAGCCGTGGGGTTCCGCTGTGCTCGCCGCGCCCGGCGAGCAGCTCGGGGCTGGTGAATTGCAGGAACGGCGCATCGCTGTGTGTCGCGACCGCGCCGATGGTAAAGGCGTTGCCGCCGCCCCAGCGTTTGCGGACGCGCAGGTCGATGCCCTGGTTGTGGAAACGCTCGTCCTGGAGCGTGGTCGTCTGGGGCGGCGGGCCGCCCGCCGGCTGCGCCGCGGCGGCGCGCGTGTAGAGCTGCTGGCCCGAAAGCCATGCCTTGCCCTCGAACCGCCAGCCTTTGCCCCAGTCGCGTTCATGCCCGATCAGGATCGACGCTCGGCGCACCCAGTCGTGATTTACCGGAGTCGGGGAGAAATCGGGGTTGGCGAGGAATTGCGGGAAGCTAATCCGGCCGGGGTCGCCGGAATCGGCGGCGTGGCCGAGCAGCCGGATATAATAAAGTTGCAGATCGGCCGGGCGGTAGCCGAGGTAGAGGTCGCCCTGCGCCAGTCGCGACCGGGCGTTGCCGCGCTGCCCGTCGCTCCGGACGAAACCGAAGTCGCCGCGATAGTCCAGGTCGCCGCTCGATCCCTCGAGCACATTGTAGGTCGAGTAGAGCCCGTCGCTTCCGCCTATTTGCTGCGTCGATCCGGTCAATGCGGGGCCGCCGGGCTTGGGTCCCCGGGAGACGAAGTTGATCGCGGGCGCGGGCTCCGGCCCGTAGAGCAGGCTTGAGCCGCCGCGGATGGTCTGCACTTCGGCGATGCCCTGCGGCAGCGGCAAATAGTAAAGCGTCGGAAAGCCGATCCAGTCCGACTGGATCGGCACGCCGTCCTGAAGCACGAGCACGAATTCGGCTTCCTGCGGGTTGCCGAGGCCGCGGTAGCTGAGGTTGAACTGGGTCGGCGTTTGCTGCTCGGAGATCAGCACGCCGGGCGCGCGCGCGAACAACGCGCGTTGGTTGTTGTCGATCACGGGCGGTTGCTGGTCCAACCGGATGACGCTGGTCTTCTTGGTGACGGTGATCCGCGCGCCGTCGACCTCGGGGAGGATATGG
>JACDGO010000095.1 GCA_013821585.1 Sphingomonadaceae bacterium | reverse complement strand
GGCGCGCGGCGGCAAGGCGCGCGCGCTCAACGCCGCGATCACGCTGATCGACGCCGAGGTGATCCTGACCGTCGATGCCGACACGTTGCTCGAACCGGGCGCGCTCGCGGCGATGCGCGGCGCTTTCGACGCCGAGCCCGAACTCGCCGCCGCGACGGGCGTGCTGCATCCGATCTGCGGGTCCGGATGGTGCGGGCGGCTGTTCCAGTGGTTCCAGACCTACGAATATATCCGCAACTTCCTGTCGCGCTATGCGTGGATGGAGACGAACAGCCTGCTGCTCGTCTCGGGCGCGTTCGCGGGCTTCCGGCGCGCAGCGCTGGTCGCGGTCGGCGGGTTCGATCCCGAGTGTCTGGTCGAAGACTATGAGGTGATGCACCGTCTGCATCGCTTCTCCACCGACCGCGGTCTCGGCTGGCGCGTGCGCGTGATCGGCGTGGCGCGCGCGAGCACCGATGCCCCCGCAGGACTTATGCCCTTCCTGCGCCAGCGGCGGAGGTGGTTCGCGGGCTTTCTTCAGACGCAGTTCTGGAATCGCGACATGATCGGCAACCGCCGCTACGGGCCGCTCGGCACCGCGATGTTGCCGGTCAAGGCGCTCGACACGGTTCAGCCGCTCTATGGCCTCGCCGCGTTCGCTTTGCTCGTCGCCTTCCTCGTCACGGGCAATCTCAAGATCGCGCGGCCAGTGATTATCGCGATGGTCGCCAAGGTCGTCAGCGACCTCGCCTATCTCCTCTGGTCGCTGCGCCTCTACCGCCACTGGACCGGCGAGACGAAGGGCTTCAGCGCGGGCGGCGCGTTGCTCGCGGCGCTGGTCGAGCCGGTCAGCTTTCAGCTTCTGCGTCACGCGGGCGCGGCGTGGGGCTGGTGGGTGTTCCTGACGCGGCGGCAGGTGTGGGGCACGACGAGCCGCGGCGGCATCCTCGCACGCCTCGACGCCGAGGAGCACGACCGCTCGGCCGATTCAGGCGTCGCCGCCTAGATCGCGCGCAATCTCGGCGCGCAGCCAGTCGCGGAAGCGCTTGATCTTGGGCACCGCGCGACGGTGCTCGGGGACGACCAGCCAGTAAGCGAAGCCGCGCGAGCAAACCAACTCGAACGGCCGCACCAGCCGCCCTTCGGCGAGGTCGTTGCGCCAGAAGAAGGGCGTGAGCATCGCGATCCCCTGCCCGCCCATCGCGGCATTCCCTTCGTGCGCCTGCGAATCGAGACGGATGCCGGGGCGGTCCGAAACGTCCGGCGCATCGACGCCCGCTTCGCGCAGCCAGTGCGGCCACCACACGTCCTGCGGGCTGATCAGCGGGAGGCGCAGCAAATCGGCGGGCTCCAGCGCCCCGCCGTGGCGCGCGAGGAAATCCGGGCTGCACATCGGTGTAAAGTCGACGTGGAACAGAACGTCGGCGATCAGCCCAGGCCACGGCCCGCGCCCGCTCCTGACCGCGACATCGACGTCCTCGCGCGCGAAGTCGGTCAGCGCGTCGCCGACGAGGAGGCGCACCGCCATGTCCGGGTGGAGCATCTGAAAGCCGCCGAGCCGCCACGCGAACCAGGTGTTCGCGAAGGTCTGCGAGGTCGAGATCGTTAGCATCGCCGAATCCTCGGCGCGCAGCGCGGCGAAGCTCGCGTCGATCGCATCGAACGCGCGCGACAGTTGCACTGCCGCGCGCCGCCCCGCGTCGGTCAGCGTCACGCGCTTCTTCTCGCGCCGGAACAGCGGCAGTCCGAGCCGCTCCTCGAGCAGCTTGACCTGATAGCTGACCGCGGCCTGTGTCATGCCGAGTTCGATCGCGGCGGCGGTGAAGTTCTCGTGACGCGCCGCCGCCTCGAACACCCGGACGGCAGCGAGAGGCGGCAGGTTGCGCATGGCCTATCCATAAGGCAGCCTTGTTACTCAGGTCCAGCGCTTCGTTGGCGGCCGCAATCGCGAGAGCCCACAAAGGCGGTGTCGAGAGATAAAGGAGACCCGCCATGATCGAAGATTTCGCAAGCCGCGCCTGGGCCGAGCATCACAAGTCCTTCGCGCGCAACATTGCCGACGCCGCGCACGCGGTCGGCGTTGCCATCGAGCGCCTCAGCGCGCGCCAGTACGACGCGCCGTGGAAGCGGAGCGCGGCCAAGGACGGAGCCCACTGCGCCTGACGCCGTTTGAAAAGGCGCTGCGTTTCGGCTAATGCGGCGATGCGCGCCCCGGCCCATGCGGCCGGGGCGTCCGTCATTTTGGAGCCGCCATGTCCCGCCGCCGCCAGATTTACGAAGGCAAGGCCAAGATCCTTTACGAAGGCCCCGAGCCCGGCACGCTGATCCAGTATTTCAAGGACGACGCGACCGCGTTCAACGCGCAGAAAAAAGGCACGATCAACGGCAAGGGCGTCATCAACAACCGCATTTCGGAGCATATCTACACGCTCCTCGGCGGGATCGGCGTGCCGCACCATTTCATGCGCCGCCTGAACATGCGCGAGCAGCTGATCCGTCAGGTCGAGATCGTACCGATCGAGGTCGTCGTCAGGAACGTCGCGGCGGGATCGCTGTCGAAGCGGCTCGGCATCGAGGAAGGCCAGCCGCTGCCGCGCACGATCATCGAATATTATTACAAGGACGACGCGCTCGGCGATCCGATGGTCAGCGACGAGCATATCGCGGCGTTCGGCTGGGCGAGCCAGGACGAGATGCACGACATCGCCGATCTGGCGATCCGCGTGAACGACTTCCTGTGCGGGCTGTTCGCGGGCGTCGGCATCCGCCTCGTCGACTTCAAGCTCGAGTTCGGGCGCGTCTGGGACAACGACTACAGCCGCATCATCCTCGCCGACGAGATTAGCCCCGACGGCTGCCGCCTGTGGGACATGAAGTCGAACGAAAAGCTCGACAAGGACCGTTTCCGCCGCGACCTCGGCGGCGAGGTCGAAGCCTATCAGGAAGTCGCGCGCCGCCTGGGCCTGCTTCCCGAAGGCGACGGCAACGCCGTGCTCGACATGGCGACCCACCGGAAGAAGCGCGGACGGTGAACGAAACTCTCCCCGTCGTCGTCAATTCGGGCGGCGGCGCGGCGGCGCGAGCGGGGGACAAGCTCGGCGAAAAGATCGAGGCGGCGTTCGACAAGGCCGGTCTCGCCATCGCGCTTCACGCGGTCGAGGGCGATGAGATCGCGAAAACCGTCGCGAAGCTTGCGGCGAGCGGCGGCACAGTTGCCGTGGGTGGCGGCGACGGGACGCTCGGGGCGAGCGCGGACGCGCTTTCCGAAGCGGACGCGACGCTTGGCATCCTGCCGCTCGGCACGCGCAACCACCTCGCGCGCGAGCTCGGCATCCCGATGGACCTGGAGGGCGCGGCCGTCGTCATCGCGGCGCGCGCGACGCGGCGCATCGACCTGAGCCGCGCGGGGGACCGCACCTTCGTCAACAACGCCTCGATCGGCATCTATCCGCGCATGGTGCGCGCACGCGATGCGCAAAACCTGCCGAAATGGCTCGCGAACTTCCCCGCCGCATGGACGACGCTGAAACAGGCGCGTCATCACCGGCTGCGCCTGACGCTCGATGGCTCGACCGATGTTGTGCGCACGCCGCTGCTGTTCGTTGGCAACAACATCTATTCGCTCGACGCCGGGCATGTGGGAACGCGCGAGGCAATGGACGATGGCAAGCTGTCGGTGTTCGCGGTCGCGGATCGCAGCCGGCTGGGCCTGATCGGCTTCGCACTCCGCACGCTCGCGGGACGCGGCGATCCCGAGCGCGATTTCTGCGCGCTGGGCATATGCGAAAGGCTGACGGTCGATGCGCGCGGGCGCGGCATCGACGTCGCGATCGACGGCGAGGTGATGCGGCTTTCGACTCCGCTCGAATTCGCCGTCCGGCCCGGCGCGCTGACCGTTCTCGCCCCGCCCGAAAAGAGCGGCTGAACCCCGGCAAGTTTTACCGCGCCTTAACCATTCGCGGCCTATCCCGCTGAGGACACGACCCCCGGTCGATCCCCATGGAGTGGCGAGCATGCGTCGATATCTGGTCCTGATGACGGCAACGGCGCTAACGGCTTGCGGCGCCGGCGGCGCACTGACGGCAGGCGGCACCGCAGTGGGAACCGGAGGCGCCGGAACCGGGACGGGAGCAGGTGGCACGACGACGCCGACAAAATACACCGAGTTCGCCTCGCCGACGACGGATCACAGCTACACCGGCGTGGGGGGAACCCACACCTATTCCTATCAGAAGGACCAGGCCGGCGTTTCGCAATACAGCCAGCTTTATCAGGGCAACGCCGAAAAGCTCACCGACAACGCCGTCACGATCTCATACAGCGCCCGCGACGGCATCTTCACGCTCGCCGTCGCCGATACCAAGTCGGGCGCTACGAGCACCACGCGCTTCCAAGATCCGGCGCATCGCATCGACTTGGACAATCGCATCCCCGACCTGTCAGCAAGCAACGTCCGCTATCTCGAGGTCGGATCGGGGACCGGGGTGCCCTACGAACCCGGCAGCAATTTTACGACTACGACGCTATTCTACGAGGTTCCCGGCACCACGACCAAATATGTCAGCTTCGCAGGTTATCTGCGCAATGTCGTTTCGACCGCCACGACGACCGTCGGCACAAACACGTTTGTTCAAGACACCAATCTGATCGATCGCGGCGCCTTCGCTTATGGTGTGCTCACCGACGCGGCAAACATCCCGACTTCGGGCAGCGGAACTTACAGTGGATCGATGCTCGCGAGCATGGTCAATAGCCCCGCCACCAATCCGTCCTATTTCCAATGGATTTACGGCACGTCCAGCACGACTGTCGATTTCGGCACGAACAAGATCAACGTAGCACTCGCCGGCACGGTCATGACGACCGAAACCGACCATATGACATCTGGCTCGGCATTCATTCCTGACGGGTCGAAATTCGCCGCTAACGCCAGCGGCGCGCTTTCGACGATCGGCCTCAAAGGGTTCTCCGGAACGTTCAGCGACGCCACCTTCACCAGCGCTTCGGGAACAGTGCTTGAGCATCTGACGCCGCCGACGAGCACCTCGGAAATCGTCGCAAGCCGCGTGCTGCCCGAGATCGTTATCGCAGCGTCGTCGTTCGACGGCAATTTCTACGGCCCGAAGGGCGAAGAACTGGGCGGCGGCTTTCGCATCATCGGCGGGGGACCGACCCAGCGCATCGACATCCTTGGCGCGTTCACCGGCAAGGGCAACTGACGTGCGGCGGCAGGCCATCGGCCTGCTGCTCGCCGGCGCCGCCCTCTCCACCGCGCCGGCCGCGGCGCAGGAGAATTGCGCGAACGGCGTTTGCAGCATCCAGCTTACCCCGGCGCAGCTCCTCCAGCGCGCGTCGGCGCTCGTCGCCCAGCGCCGCTTCGACGAGGCGCGGCCGATGGTCGCGGCGCTCGCCCAAGCGCCCGGCCTCGCAATGGAGACGCATTTCCTCTCCGGCTATATTGCGGTCGAGACCGGCGACCTGGACGGTGCCATCACGCAGTTTCGCGCCGCGCTCGACGGCCATCCCGAACAGACGCGTATTCGCCTGGAACTCGCGCGCGCGATGATGCTCAAGGGCAAGGACGGCGGCGCCGACTATAATTTCCGCCTCGCCGAGCAGGACGGCAACCTCCCGCCCGAAATCCTCGCCACCATTCGCGCATCGCGCGGGCTGCTACGCGACCGGCGGACTTGGCACGCGTCCACCAGCTTCGGCTTCGCGCCCGACACCAACATCACCAACGGCACCAGCGCCGAGACGATCGACCTGACCTTCGGCGATCAGGTCATTCCGCTGACGCTGAGCGGCAATGCGCGCGCGCGTTCGGGCATCGGCCAGACGGCGGGGCTTTCGGCCGGGTGGCGCAAGCCATTGTCGAGCGGCGTATCGCTCCTGCTCGACGTCGACGGACAGGGCGTGAACTATAGCGGCACGAGCGCCGACGATTACACCGCGCAGCTCGCCGCCGGACCCGAATTCAAGCTGTCCGAATCGACGACGCTGTCGGCGCAGGCGATCGGCAGCCAGCGATGGTACGGCGGCCAGCGCGCGGCGACGCAGTTCGGCGGGCGCTTCACCGCGCAGCGCGCGCTCGACGGCGGCCAGCGCGTCGGGCTGACGTTCGACGCGCGCCACACCAACTCGGGGTTCAGCTCCGACTACGACGGCTGGAGCCTCGGTGCCTACGCGACCTATGAGCGCGTCGTCGCGCATTCGTTCGTCGCCAGCGCCAATCTGTTCGCGCGCACCGACCGCCTGCGCGCCGCCTATGACGCGAGCAGCGAATATGGCCTCAACCTCGGCGTCGGCGGCGAGCTGCCGCACGGGATCAACGCGGGGCTTTCGGGCGGTGTCAGCCGCGCGAGCTTCGACGCGCCGCTGCTCGCTTTCTCGGCCGATCCGCGCGGCGACTGGCGCTTCAACGCGCGTGCCTATCTTGGCTTGCGTTCGCTGCGCGTGTTCGGTTTCAGTCCGAGCGTGACCTACAATTTCTCGCGCGACGCCTCGTCGCTCCAACTCTATGATTCGAAGCGCTCGCGCCTGGCATTCAATCTCGCGCATTATTTCTGATTGCCGAGCCGGGGCGGCGTAGCCATAGCGTCGCGGGCATGAAGGTCCGCGTCTTCGTCACTCTGAAACCCGGCGTGCTCGATCCGCAGGGCAAGGCGATCCACCACGCGCTCGAAGGGCTCGGCTTTTCCGGCGTGAATGGCGTGCGGCAGGGCAAGCTGATCGAGTTCGACATCGACGACGGCGTGGCGGACGAGCGGATCGAAGCGATGTGCCGCCAATTGCTCGCGAACACGGTCATCGAAGACTATCGGATCGAGCGGTGAAGGCGGCCGTCATCGTCTTTCCCGGATCGAATTGCGACCGGGACTTGGCGGTGGCGCTGCGCGACGCGAGCGGTGAAGCGCCCGCGATGGTGTGGCACGCCGAGAGCGCGCTTCCCGACGGACTCGATTTGATCGCGGTGCCCGGCGGCTTCTCCTATGGCGACTATCTGCGCAGCGGCGCGATGGCGGCGCGATCGCCGGTGATGCGCGCGGTGGTGAAGGCCGCGGGCGAGGGTCGCGCGGTGCTCGGCGTGTGCAACGGCTTTCAGGTTCTGACGGAGGCGGGGCTGCTGCCCGGTGCGCTGATGAGGAACGCGGGCCTCGGCTTCGTCTGCCGCGACGTCGTGCTAACGGTCGAAAACAGCCAGACCGCCTTCACCAGCCGCTATGACGCGGGAGAGGCGATCAGCTTTCCCGTCGCCCACCACGACGGCAATTACGTCGCCGACGAAGAGACGCTCGACCGCCTCGAAGGCGAAGGCCGCGTCGCCTTCCGCTACGCCGAGCCCGTCAACGGGAGCGCGCGCGCGATCGCAGGAATCGTCAACAACGCGGGCAATGTCCTCGGCCTGATGCCGCACCCGGAGCGCGTCGTCGAGGACGCGCATGGCGGGACGGACGGGCAGCGGATGTTCGAGGGGCTGGTCGCGGCGCTGGGCTAGACTTGTTAAATTAAATGTGTGAAATCGGTGCATT
>JACDGO010000094.1 GCA_013821585.1 Sphingomonadaceae bacterium | reverse complement strand
GAGCGTTTCGGGGTTCTGCGCCGTGTGCGGGTGCTCGGCGCCCTTGTAGACGCGAAGCGCGCGCATCTGGTCTCGGCCCAGCGGCCCGCGCGGGATCATCCGCTCGACCGCCTTTTCGAGCACGCGCTCGGGGAACTTGCCGTCGAGGATCTTCGCCGGCGTCGTTTCCTTGATGCCGCCGGGGTGTCCGGTATGGCGGTAATAGACCTTGTCGGTCATCTTCTTGCCCGTGAAGCGCACCTTGTCGGCGTTGATCACGACGACATTGTCGCCGCAGTCGACGTGCGGGGTGTAGCTCGGCTTATGCTTGCCGCGCAGGATGTTAGCGATGATCGAGGCGACGCGCCCGACGACCAGCCCGTCGGCGTCGATCAGATGCCATTTCTTCTCGACTTCGTGCGGCTTGGCCGACTTGGTCGTCTTCATCAGCGCCTTCATGGCAAGCCCACCTCAAGAAAAGAAAGCGCCGCCCCGTTCGGGAGCGGCGTGATGCGACGGCTTTGACGGGGGAGGGGCGCTAAGTCAAGGAAAAGCGCGCCATTCGCGTCGGGTATTGGGATACCCGTAGCGCGAAGACTTCGGGCGCGGCGGGCATCGCGCAGTGCGGCTCTTCCTCGCGCGCGAAAAATTCGCGCGGCTCGCCGTCCGAGCATCCGGGCCTGAGCAGCGCATAGCCGAGACGGCGTCCATTCCTCGCCCAGGCCGAACTTCGCGTCCTGCATCGGCAGATAGGCGAGTGGCGCGCATTTCCAGATCGCGCCTTCGAACAGTTGCGGGCAATATTTCGCCGGGCAGTGCGTCAGCTTTGGCGCGGGTTCGCGTCCGCGAATGGCTTCATGTCGCGTCCAAAGCCGGTGTAGCGCCGCGTCCAGTTGCGCGCGGACAGATAGAAACTGACGTCGATCCCAAACTCGGCCCGCCATTTTCCAAGCGGCGCATGAACGGGCTCGAGCCGTTCGACATAGGCGGGCGATTCCTTGTGGACCGAGACGAACAGTTCGGCATTGCCCGCCTCCGCCAGCCGCCGCGGCAAATCGGGATGGCGCGGCAAGAGGAAGCCGTTGTCACCAGCCGGATGCGTGCCTCCGGCCAGGCGGCGCGCGTCAGCGTCACGAAGTCGCCGAGCGCGGGATTGATCGTCGGCTCGCCGCCGAGCAGCGAGAATTCGGCCGGCGCGATCCGGTCGCGCCAATGGGCGAACCACGCCGCCGCTTCGTCGCGCTCAAGCAGCCCCTTGTGGCCCTGATCGGAACAATGCGAGCAGCTCTCGCAGGCGAGGTTGCAGCCGTGCGTGACGTGCAGCTCGGGGTTGCGGATCGCGAGCATCGCCTATGCGTCCGTCACGCCCTCCGCCCCGCCGCGTGCGCGGCGTTGACGGCCGCGGCGACGGTGAGCGCGCCGACCGCCTGGTGGAGCACGGCGACCACGATCTCCACGCCGCTGAGCAAGGTCGCGATTCCGAGCAGGATCTGCGTCCCCACCGCCGCGTGGAGCAGCACCGACGCGCGCCGATCCCCTCCGCGCTTCGCCGCACGGGCGAGCATGACCATCGCCGCGACGACAGCCCACGCCCACCAGCGGTGGAGGAACTGCACCACGACCGGATTGTCGATCGCATTGCGCAGCGCGGTCCAGCTTTCGTTCCAGCCGCCTTCGGGAAACAGCCGTCCGTCCATCAGCGGCCAGCTTGGAAACAGATAACCCGCGCGCAAGCCGGCGACGAACGCGCCGAGCTTGATCTGCACCGCGAGCGCGAGGAGCGCGACGACGCCGACGCCCGTCAGCCGCGCGCGCCTCCCGCCGCGAAGGTCGAGCGCGGTCCACACCAGCCCGCCAAGCAGGATCAGCGCGAGGACCAGGTGCACCGCGAGGCGGATATGGCTGACCTCGGTGCGTTCGCTCAGCCCCGACGCGACCATCCACCAGCCGACCGCGCCTTGCAGCCCGCCAAGCGCGAGCAGCGCGAGCAATCGCGGCTTGTAGCCGGCTGGAATCACACCCTTCGCCCAATACCAGACGAGCGGCCCCGCGAACGCGATCCCGATCACCCGCCCGAGCAGCCGATGGACATATTCCCAGAAGAAGATCGCCTTGAACGCCGCGAGCGTCATTCCGCCCGGCAGCACCGCATATTGCGGGATGCGCTTGTAGGCCGCGAACTTGTCGAGCCACTGCGCGCCGTTAAGCGGCGGGATCGCGCCGAACAGCGGATCCCAGGTCGTGATCGAAAGCCCGCTTTCGGTCAGCCGCGTGATCCCGCCGACCACCACCATCGCGAACACCAGCTCCGCGACCGCGAACAGCCAGACGGAGAGCGCGCGGGGGCGGGGGGTGGGCAACTCAGGCGGCTTCGTCGAGATCCATCACGGGGCCGCTGTCCTGCCCCTTGGCGTCGACGTCGCGGTCGACGAACTCGATGATCGCCATTGCCGCGGCGTCCGACGCGCGGATACCCGCCTTGATCACGCGCGTATAGCCGCCCGCGCGATCGGCATAGCGCGGCGCGAGCACGTCGAACAGCTTCACCAGCTGCGCGTCGTCGAGCATCCGCGCGTGCGCGAGGCGGCGGTTCGAAAGGCCGCCCTTCTTCGCCAGCGTCACGAGCTTTTCGGCATAGGGCCGCAGCTCCTTCGCCTTGGCGAGCGTGGTGGTGATCTGCTCGTGCTTGACGAGCGCGGCGGCCATGTTGCGGAACAGGGCCGCGCGATGGGCGGAGGTGCGCTGGAGCTTACGCCCGGCGACGCGATGGCGCATGATGAATTCCTTTTCGTTCGTCAGGGAGCCGTATCAGGCACTCCCGGCCGGGCGGAGGGTCCGCCGGAGCGCGCCCAAGAGCGGATCGCGGTCCGAAAGTCAAGGTACGGATGCCCCTCGCCCGCGATACTGGAGGTTGGAACTTGGCACCGTAAACCCTCTCCCGCCTCCGGGAGAGGGCGACTCGCCTGCGGCGAGCGGGGAGAGGGGCGTTCGGACTTGGGGATAGCGGACGTCATCGTCAAAGCCCGCCGCGGCAGAGCCCCGTCGTCGGTCGTCGCCGTGCAACGTCGGCCGGGCTCGGCCGAGTTCGTGATTAGCTTCGCTAATCGCGGCCGTCCCGCTCGAAGCAAACTTGGGCCGAGCCTTCGGCTCAACCCATAAGTTCGGCTTCGAGCTTCTTCGCCATGTCCTCGATGTTCTCGGGTGGCCATCCCGGAATATCCATCCCGAGCCGCAAGCCCATCGACGACAGCACTTCCTTGATCTCGTTCAGGCTCTTGCGGCCGAAATTCGGGGTGCGCAGCATCTCGGCCTCGGTCTTGCCGACCAGGTCGCCGATGTAGATGATGTTGTCGTTCTTCAGGCAGTTCGCGCTGCGCACGCTCAGCTCGAGCTCGTCGACCTTCTTCAACAGGTAACGGTTGAGCTGGTTGGTGTCGGCCTCGCTCGGCGTGTGGCTCGGCGCCGCCATGCCGATGATCGGCGACTGGCCGGTCGCGGCCGAATCGTCGAAGTGGACGAACAGCGCGAGCTGGTCCTGGAGGATGCGCGCCGCATAGGCCACCGCGTCGTCGGGGGTGATCGTCCCGTCGGTCTCGATGTTGAGCGTCAACTTGTCATAGTCGAGCTCCTGCCCGACGCGCGTGTTCTCGACCTTGTAGGCGACCTGGCGCACCGGCGAATAGAGTGCGTCGACCGGCACCAGCCCGATCGGCGCGTCGGCCGGGCGGTTGGCGCTGGAGGGCACATAGCCCTTCCCCGAATCGGCGGTCAGCTCCATGTTGAGGGTCGCGCCCTCGTCGAGATGGCAGATGACGAGGTCGGGGTTCAACACCTCGATGTCGCCCGAGACCGCGATCATCCCCGCGGTGACTTCGGCAGGGCCGGTCGCCGAAAGCTGCAAACGCTTCGGCCCTTCGCCCTGCATGCGCAGCGCGATCTGCTTCACGTTGAGGACGATGTCGGTGACATCTTCCCGAACGCCCGCGAGCGACGAGAACTCGTGCAGCACATTCTCGATCTTGATCGAGGTGACCGCGGCGCCCTGCAGCGACGAGAGCAGCACGCGGCGCAGCGCGTTGCCGAGCGTCAGGCCGAAGCCGCGCTCGAGCGGCTCGGCGACGAACGTGCCCTTGCGCTTCGCGTCGGCGCCGGGCTTCTTTTCGAGCGCGACGGGCTTTTTCAGTTCCTGCCAGTTCCTTGAATTGACGGCCACGGTTTTCCCCTTGGGGTTGGGCGATGCGCTCGTCAGCGCATCCGCCGGAGATTCAGTTTCGGGTTGCTCGCGGAGCATGAAATTTTCCAAGCGTCAGACCCGGCGGCGTTTGGACGGGCGCACGCCGTTGTGCGGGATCGAGGTGACGTCGCGGATCGACGTGATGTTGAAGCCGACAGCCTGCAGCGCGCGCAGCGCCGATTCGCGGCCGGAGCCAGGGCCCTTGACCTCGACCTCAAGCGTGCGGACGCCGTGCTCGGACGCCTTTTTCCCCGCGTCCTCGGCGGCGACCTGTGCGGCGTAGGGCGTCGACTTGCGGCTGCCTTTGAAGCCCATCGTGCCGGCCGACGACCAGCTGATCGTGTTGCCCTGCGCGTCCGTGATCGTGATCATCGTGTTGTTGAAGCTGGCGTTGACGTGCGCCACGCCGCTCGTGATGTTCTTGCGTTCGCGCTTCTTTATGCGCTGCGGTTCGCGTGCCATTGAATTGAAAACCCTTCGAATTTGATCGGGGCTGCCTCCGGCGGAGTAAACAGTCCCCCGGACTGTTTACTTCTTCTTGCCGGCGATCGGCTTGGCCTTGCCCTTGCGGGTGCGCGCGTTGGTGTGCGTGCGCTGGCCGCGGACGGGGAGGCCCTTTCTGTGGCGCAAGCCGCGATAGCAGGCGAGGTCCATCAGCCGCTTGATGTTCATCGCCGTGTCGCGGCGAAGGTCGCCCTCGACCTTGTGGTCGGCGTCGATCGTCTCGCGGATCTGGAGCACTTCCTGATCGGTCAGGTCCTGCACCCGCGCCTTGTCCGGGATGCTCAGCTTCTTGGTGATCTCGGCCGCCTTGGTGCGCCCGATCCCGTGGATATAGGTCAGCGCGATCTCGACGCGCTTGTTGGTGGGAATGTTAACTCCCGCGATACGTGCCATGAATTCTTGTCTCCTTCGGCTCCACGGGGCGGCTGGCAAGGCGCCCCATCTCGTCGCGTCAAATCCGCAAACGCCGAAACGCGGCGCGCGCGAAAGCGCCGCCGGAAACCGGTGTTGCGGAATGGAAGGTGCAGTTAGGGAGCGGAAAGGGGAGTGTCAAGCGAGTCGGCGCTGGCCCGATCGGCGAGCGCGAATGCCGAAGGCTATGTCGCGGAAGGCGCGGCGGGATTGACCGCGAGCGGCGCGAGCAGCGCGCTCAGTACCTCGGTCAATTGTCGGGAGTTGTAGGGTTTGTTGAGGACCGGGCGATGACGGTAATCGCAGCTGACGCCGTGATCGCCATAGCCCGTCGAAAAGGCGAAGGGGATGCCGTGCGCGCCGAGAGCATCGGCGACGGCATAGCTGCGGTCGCCGTTCAGATTGACGTCGAGGGTGGCGAGGTCGAACGGCCCGTCGTCGATCATCGCCAGCGCTTGTTCGACGGTCGCGGCCGACGACACCGACGTGCAACCCATATCCGCGCACATGTCCTCGATCGCCATCATGACGAGCATTTCGTCCTCGACGACGAGGACACGTTTGCCCGTGAGCAGCTGGTCATCCATCGAGCACCGCCCGTGGAGCCGGGACGTCGATCGTGCAAACGATACCGTCCGGGCGGTAGTCGAGATCGACTCTGCCGTTCAGTTCGTGCGCGAGGCCCTGTTCGATGACGCGCGACCCGAAGCCCTTTCGCGCCGGTGGCGTCACCGGCGCCCCGTCCTTTTCGCGCCAGCGCAGGCAGAGCCACCGCCCGTCGGACCTCGCCTCGATCGTCCACTCGATCGAGACCGTGCCAGTCTCGTTTGAAAAGGCGCCGTATTTGATCGCGTTCGTCGCCAGCTCGTTGAATGCGATGCCGAGCGCCAGCGTCGCCTTGGGCGACAGGCGAATGTTCTCGCCCTCGATCGTAAAGCGCTCGGTTCGCCCGTCGGGAACGCCAAAGGGCTCGAGCGCCTGCCCGACCAGATCGCGCAAGCCCGCGCCCTCCCATTTCTCGCGGCCGAGCAGGTCGTGCGAGCGCGACAGCGCGGCAATGCGTGTCTCGATCGATTCGCGCGCGGTCGCCGGGCCGGATGCGTTGCGCGCCGCTTGGGCGACGATCGACTGAACCGTCGCCAGCGTGTTCTTCACACGGTGGTTGAGCTCGTCGATCAGCATGGCGGCATTGGTTTGCGCGTTCTTGTATTTAGTCGTGTCGACCAGCGAGACGAAATGCTGGATGACCTTGCCGTCCTCGTCCCTGACGGGATTGACGAAGATGGTGGCCCAGAATTCGTTTCCGTCCTTGCGGCGGTATTGGATTTCGGGATCGCCGTCCTTTCCCGCGAACGCCGCCGCCACCGCGTCCAGATCGTCGCGGTCCGCGCCTTGCGCCAGCAAGAAATTGAAGCTTTGCGCCAGGATTTCGTCGCGGTCGTATCCCGTCAGCTTCAAAAAGCTGTCGTTGGCGAAGATGATCGGATTGTCGGCCTCCTTGGCGTCGGTGAACACCATCGGCGTCCGCGTGGTCTCGACCGCGACCACGAATGGCCCGAGGTCTTCCTTGAACTCCTTGACCACCGCCTCGGCGTCCTTCTGTTCCTGATTTTTGTACGCCTTGTCCGACATCGAAGACGTCTGCCTTACTCGCCCGTAACCCGAACGCATCAGCTTTCATATCGGCCCCGTTCTCAGTCCCACGCGAAGGCGAACGGGCTCAGCCCGCGCTCGCGTTCGTTGAAGATAAGCGCGCGGCCGGCGGGCGGCGCGCTGCGCTGAGGGCAGGCGGGACGCGTGCAGCGCTTGCAGCCGGGGCCGATCGGCGTCGCCTCGCCGCGCTTCAGATCGATCCCGCGCGCCGCGGCGAGCGGTGCGGCGAGATCGGCGGACAAACCAATCCCGACCGCGAACTCGGCGCGGACGCCGCCGATGCGCGACCCCTGCGGCGTAACTGTGCGCGCCAGAGTGAACCATCGTCCGCCGTCTTCCAGCTCGACAAGACTCGCGACGAGCCGCCCCGGCTGCGCGAACGCCTGATGGACTTCCCACAAGGGGCACCGCGCGTCGGCCTCGGCGAGCGGCGATCCGCTCGCGCCCGCGTAGCGCTTCGACGCCTGCCCCGCGCGGTCGATACGCAGCATGAAGAAGGGGAGGCCGCGCTGCCCAACGCGGCTTAGGGTCGTCAGCCGGTGCGCGACCTGCTCGAAACCGCTTCCGAAGCGCCGCATCAGGAGCTCGACGTCGTAACCCGTCGCCTCGCATGCGCGGACGAAGCGCGCGTAGGGCATCATCACCGCGGCGGCGAAATAGCCGGTCAGATGGCGGCGGAACAGCCGCTCGGCGGCGCGCGACAGCCCCGCAGCCTTCGCCAGCGCCTCGATCTCGGCCTTCGCCTCGATCTGGCCGAGCTGGAAGGCGGCGGCGAAG
>JACDGO010000093.1 GCA_013821585.1 Sphingomonadaceae bacterium | reverse complement strand
TGCGCGGCAGCCCCACGAAGGTCGCGGAAGTCACGCGCGCCGCGTAATGATCGCCGTCGCCGGCGAGATCGGTGATCTCGACCGCCGCATCGGGAATCCTGCCGCGGATCATCGCCGCGATGTCTTCGGCGGCCATCGGCATGTTATTGCTGCTCCATAAGCTGGCGACGAGCCTCTTCGGTCTTTTCGGCGAGCGCCGCGCGCACCTGCGCGTCGTCGATCGCGACCTTCGCCGCGGTCAGGTCTCCGACCAATTTCCGGATCACGTCCTCGTCGCCGGCCTCCTCAAATTCGGCCTGGACGACGGCGGCTGCATAGGCGTCGGTCTCTTCGGGGTTGAGGCCCATCCGCGCGGCCGCCCACTGCCCTAGGAGCTTGTTGCGGCGCGAGACGACGCGGAACAGCAAGTCCTCGTCACGCGCGAACTTGGTCTCGAATGCGTGCTCGCGGTCGTCGAACGTCGTCATGACAGCCCCTGAAATGCTTCACGCTTCAGATAGGCAGGCGCGGGCGCCCGCGCAACGTCAGCCGGACACGCGCACCACCAGTTTGCCGATCGCCCCTCGCGCGGCCATCTTGGCGATGGCCTTCCCGCCGTCGGCGAAGGCGAACGTCTCCGTGACGTTCGGCGCGATCCTGCCGTCCTGCCAGAGGCGGAACAGTCGCGCGACATTGGCGGCATTGGCGGAAGGGTCGCGCGCCGCGAACGCGCCCCAGAACACCCCGCACACGTCGCAACTCTTCAGCAGGGTCAGGTTAAGCGGGAGGCGCGGGATGCCCGCGGGGAAGCCGACGACGAGATAGCGCCCCTCCCAAGCGATGCTCCTGAGCGCCGGTTCGCAATAGTCGCCGCCGACGCCGTCGTAGATCACGTCCGCGCCGCCCGGGCCGACCGCCGCCTTGAACTGTTCGGCCAGCGCCTTCGACGGGTCCTTGTCGAACGGGCCGCGCCCGTACACGACAACATCGGCCGCCCCGGCAGCGCGCACCGCCTCGGCCTTCTCTTCGGACGAGACCGCGCCGATCACCTTCGCGCCAAACGCGACGCCGAGCTCGACCGCCGCGAGCCCGACTCCCCCTGCCGCGCCGAGCACGAGCAAGGTTTCGCCTTCCTTGATCCGCGCGCGATCGATCAGCGCGTGGATCGACGTCGCATAGGTGAGGAGCAGCGCCGCCCCTTCGTCGAAACCGCGATTGGCGGGCAGCGCATAGGCCGAGGTCGCGGGGATCGCGACCTTCTCCGCAAGCCCGCCCGATCCGCACACCGCGATCACGCGGTCGCCGACCTTGAACACCTCGACGCCCTCGCCCACTGCCTCGACCACACCCGAAATCTCGCCGCCCGGCGCGAACGGACGCGGCGGCTTGAACTGATATTTGTCTTCGATGATCAGCACGTCGGGATAGTTGATCGCGCACGCCTTGACCGCGACGAGCAGCTGCCCCGGTGCTGCGACCGGATCGGGAGCGTCGGCGAGCGACAGGGTTTCGGGACCGCCGGGCGCGGTCGAGAGTAGAGCCTTCACGCGGCAAGCCTTCCGTTGAGCCAAGGCCGCGCGGTGGCGGCGGATGCTTCATAAGACGCGATCTTGTCGCCGGATTCCAGCGTCAATCCAATCTCGTCGGTTCCCGCGAGCAGGCAGTTCTTACGGAAAGGGTCGATGTCGAACGCGAAGCGATCCTGAAACCGTGTCGTCACGGTCTGCACCTCAAGGTCGATATGGATCGGGTCGGTCCTGGCGACGTCCATCAGCCGCTCGACTGCCGTTTGCGGCAGAGCGACGGCCAAGATGCCGTTCTTGAACGCGTTGCCGGAAAAGATGTCCGAAAACGACGGCGCGATCACCGCCGTTACGCCCATGTCGAGCAGTGCCCACGCCGCATGTTCGCGGCTCGATCCGCAGCCAAAATTGTCACCCGCGATCAGGATCGGCGCGTTGGCGAATTCGGGAGCATCGAACACATTATCTGCCTCCGCCCGCACCGTCTCGAACGCCCCCTTAGCCAGCCCGGCGCGCGTGATCGTCTTGAGCCATTTGGCCGGGATGATGATATCGGTATCGATGTTCGCGCGGCCAAAGGGATAGGCGCGGCCTTCGACTTGGGTGACAGGAGCCATCAATCCGCCGCCGTGGGGAAAGCCGGGAGCTTGGCGACGTCGGCGGCCTCGTGCTGGATAATCAGTGTCGCCTTCAGGTTGCGCGCAAGCGTTTCGAGGCGGTCTTCGGAAGCAAGGCTGTCGGCGCGGTTGGTGTTGAACGGCGGGATGCCGTGGCGCGCGACCTGCTCGGTGAAATGCCAAGTGTCGCCCGAAAGTAGCACCGGGCCCTTGTGTGCGAGACGCACCAGCAGCCCGTGATGGCCGGGCGTGTGGCCGGGCAAGTCGAGCATCACCACGCTGCCGTCGCCGAACACGTCCCTGTCGCCCGTGACGCCCTCGACCGGCGCACCGCCGGAAATCCACGGCGCGAGCGGCTTGGGGTCGGCGAACCCGCCGCCTTTGCCCGAGCGTAGCGTGTCGAGGTCGCCCTGCCCGATTAGCAGCTTTGCTCTCGGAAAACGCGCGGCCTGGCCGGTGTGATCGAAGTGATAGTGGCTTATGCCGATCAGCGTGATTTGCGCGGGATCAACTTTCAGCATCGCGAGCTGATCGGTGATCGTGCGCGCCAGTGTCGGGCTCATCGCATCGGTCGCACTCGTCTTCGCGCCGAGCATCGCCTCGGGAAGCCCCGTATCCCACAGCATATAGCTGTCGCCGTGGCGGATCAGATAACAGCTGCCGACAAGCGTCTTTGTTTGGCCGGTGTAGGCCAATGTGTCGGAGAAGGCGTTGAGGTCGTTGACGCGCACGCTGCCGCAGTCGAGCCGCCAAAGCTTCACTTCGGGGGCAGGCGCCGCGGCGGCGAGCGCCATCAGCGCCCCGATACCAAGAATCACGCGTTTCATACCGTTCTCCCTCTCGGCGCGCGCTTGAAAGCGGTTCACAAGCCTTCCGCGATAGTGCATCTCGATACCGAACAGGGCGCTCGCCGGGAACAGGCGCATGTTGATGCCCATCCGGTCCTGCGGAACGTGCAGCATCGGACTCCAGTGCGTGGTCGAGCCGCGGATTCCGCAAAAATGCGCGCGCAAGCTTGGGCGCTCACGATCCACGCGTGTGTAGATGCGCGTTTCGCCCTCGATCGTCACGTCCGCGGGATTTAAATAGCCCCACAAGCGCCGATCCTGATGCAAAGCGAGCAGTCGCAGTCGTTGAGATAGGGTGGTTTCCCGCCAACCCGACCGTCACCGCGCCGCAGTGGCAATTCCCGATCACCCCATCAGCTCCCGCACATCGGTCAGTCGTCCCGTCACCGCCGCTGCCGCCGCCATCGCGGGGCTGAGCAGGTGCGTGCGTGCGCCCGGACCCTGCCGTCCGACGAAGTTGCGGTTGCTCGTCGATGCGCAGCGTTCGCCGGGCGGCACCTTGTCGGGGTTCATGCCGAGGCAAGCCGAGCAGCCGGGTTCGCGCCATTCGAAGCCGGCTTCGGTGAAGATGCGATCCAACCCTTCGGCTTCGGCCTGACGCTTGACCAGCCCCGAGCCGGGCACGACCAACGCCTGCTTCACGTTGGGCGCGATGTGGCGCGACCCGACCACCGCGGCGGCTGCGCGCAGGTCCTCGATGCGGCTGTTGGTGCAGCTGCCTATAAAGATGTTTTCGACCCTCACGTCCTGCATCGGCGTGCCGGGTGACAGGCCCATATATGCGAGCGACTTCGCCGCCGCCTCGCGTTTTCCGGGATCGTCGAAACTGGCGGGATCGGGGACGCTGCCTGTTATCGCCACGACATCTTCGGGACTGGTGCCCCAGGTCACATTCGGGCCGATTTGGGCGGCGTCGAGGATGACAGTGCGATCGTAAGCCGCGCCGGCGTCGGTCGGCAGCGTGCGCCAGTAAGCGAGCGCCGCATCCCAATCCGCGCATTGCGGGGCCATCGGACGGCCCTTCAGATAAGCAAAGGCCTTCTCGTCGGGCGCGATCAGGCCCGAGCGCGCGCCGCCCTCAATCGCCATGTTGCTGATCGTCAGGCGGCCTTCGATGCTCAGGCTCCGGATCGCCGAGCCGGTGAACTCGATCACATGGCCGTTGCCGCCCGCGGCGCCGATGTGGCCGATGATGGCAAGCACGACATCCTTCGCGCTGACGCCGAAGCCAAGCGCGCCATCGACGCGAACCTCCATCGTCTTCGATTGCGCCAACTGGAGCGTCTGCGTCGCCAGCACGTGCTCGACCTCGCTCGTGCCGATGCCGAAAGCGAGCGCACCGAGCGCACCGTGCGCGGCGGTGTGACTGTCGCCGCAGACGAACGTCGTGCCGGGGAGAGTAAACCCCTGCTCCGGCCCGACGACATGGACGATCCCCTGCGCCGCAGCGACCGCGTCGATATAGGGCACGCCGAATTCGGCGACGTTCGCCTCGAGTGCGGCGAGCTGCTGCGCGCTTTCGGAATCGGCGATTGCGATGCGGCGCCCCTCGCCGTCGACGCGCCGTGTCGTCGGCAAATTATGATCCGGAACGGCGAGCGTCAGGCCGGGCCGCCTCACCACCCGCCCCGCGAGGCGCAACCCCTCGAACGCCTGCGGGCTGGTGACTTCATGGACTAGATGACGGTCGATATAGATCAGGCAGGTGCCATCGTCTCGCCGCTCGACGACGTGTTCGTCCCAGATCTTTTCATAGAGCGTGCGCGGGCGGCTGGCCATGGGCGAGCCCTTAATGCCCAGCAGACGACTTTGCTAGGCGACCAATCCCGACGCCCATGCCGCGAAAGCGAGCCACGGCGGTGTCCACATGATGACGAGCCGAAACAGCCACGATCCAATCAGGAAGCTCCCGCCCCATTTCGTGGCGCGATGGGCCGAGCCCCGCGAACTCCGGTCCCACAGGGCCAGCATCGTCACGAGCCCCACGAGCAGCGGCACCACGAATACCGGTCCCGGTAGCCCGAACGCGCCTGCCGTGCGCCCGATCGCGGGCGCGCACATACCGAACATCGCGATCAGCATCAGCCGCTTGTGCGTTTGCGGGTTTCGCCGATTGTACAGCGCGACGCCGATCAGCGTCCCAAACATCGGCACGTCGAAAAACGGAATCGCAAGCCAGGCCAGCGGCGGTACCATCGGCGGCCCCGAATGGCGCGCGACGCCGTTGAGCGCCGAAAGCATGCCGACGACGATCATGGCCGCGAGCACGAAGATACCGATTGCGCCCAGTTTGCGGTGCAAATCCACACGCCCCGCCGAAACGAGCCCGACTTGCGTCATAAAGAGGAGCGTCCAGCCAGTGAACAGCATCCCGTGGACAATGACGAGCGGCGTGGTCGGCTTGAACGGCGCATAGGGCGGAACGACGCCGCGCAGATAAAAGCTCGGCGCGAAGCCAATGAAAACGATGCCCAGCACTATTACGGCCATCGTCAGGAAAAAGCGCCGTTCGGCGCTGAGCAGCCGCGTCGCAAGTATCGTCGCCATCGAAATCCCCCACGAAGACCTCAAATGCGACCTGCCGGCCTATCGACCGGTCGCGCGGTCCATAGCGCCTTTTTTCGCCGGTGGAGACACGTGCCGCGCAAGCGCTGCGTCGATAAAGGCGACGCTATCCGCGAGCACCGACCCTTTCGAGCGGAACGGCTTCGACAGCGCCATTGCTACGTCCTCATGGTCGAGGCCTTCGTAATTCCGCAGCACGACCGGCGCGCCCAACGCCTTGAGCGCGCGCGCCAGGTTAATCGCGTTCTTCGGCCGCACCGTCGTGTCCTTCGTGCCCGTGACCAGCAGCATCGGCGGCGCGTCGGCGCGGGCGAAGGCGATCGGCTGCGTCTCGCGCGGGCGCGGCCAAGCCCCAAGCGCCGCGATCGCGCGTCCGGTGAACGGGTAGAAGTCATAGGGGCCGCACAGCCCGACCGCCGCCTTGATAATTTCGGGATCGACGCCGGCGTCCGTCAGCCAGCGCTTGTCGAGCGTGAGCATCGCCACCGCATAGGCGCCTGCCGAATGCCCCGCGAGCGCGATCCGCCCCCGATCGCCGCCAAAGCGCGCGACGTTGTCGCGCGTCCATTTGACCGCGTCGGCCGAGTCCTGAAGGAAGACCGGAAAGCGCACGCCCGGCACCTTGCGATAGTCGGGCACGACGACGGTGAAGCCGCGCGAGGCAAAAGCGCGCGCCGCGAACGCGTAGTCCTGACGCGTCCCTTTCACCCAGCCGCCGCCATAGAAGAAGATGACGACCGGATGCGGCCCGGGCGGCGTGTCCGGGCTCCACACGTCGAGGGTTTGTCCATGCTCGCCGAACGGAACCGCGGTCGCGATCCGCGCGACGCCGCGCCCACCCCCGCTCGCCGCGTCGAGCGCGCTGAGCATCCCGGGTGGCGAACAGGCGGCGGCAAGAAACGCAAGCAATGGCGTGAAGAAACGGATTTTCATGCGGCCGCCTAACATGCCGACGGCGCGCCGGCGACCTAATCCTCTTGCGCGGGCGGCGGGGCGACCTGAAGGCCCATCCAGTCCTGACGCGGCAGGCCGTAGAGCATGTCGAGCATCTCGAGCTGAACGCCCACGGGCCGCGCGCTCTGCGAGTTCCAAAGGACCGCTATGCCCGAGCGCCGCGCGGGATCCATCAGGATCGTCGCGCGATAGCCCTGCACCGCGCCTTGATGCCCGATCAGCCGGTGGCCGTGATAATTATAGTCACGCCAGCCGAGCGCATATTGCGAGACGCCCATCGCATGGTTGAAAATGCCGTTATGCCGGTCGGTGACGATGCGCGGCTGGTGGATCAGGTCGAGCACGCGCTGCGGCACGACCGCCTGCGCCTCGCCCATCTGCGCCTGCATCCAGCGCGCCATGTCGAAGATCGAGCTGTTGACGCCGCCGGCCGCGGGCACGCGATAGTAATTGTCCTTCACCTCTACCGTGGTGCGGCCAACATGCGGGCGCGCCCAGCTTTTCGCGCTCATCAGCCCGGCGCGCGAAACGGTTGCGTCGACCATACCGAGCGGCATGAATAGCCGGTGCTCGATCGCCTGGGCGTAAGGCTGCCCGGTGATGCGCTCGACGACCTCGCTCGCCGCGTCGAACGCGACATTCTGATAGGTGTGGCACGCGCCCGGGTCGCAGAACGGGCGGAGCCCGGCGAGCTGGGTGCGGATCAGCCGCGGGTCGATCCCGCGTTCGAGCCTGTCGTCATAGGCGTTGTGGGCGATGCCGAGGCGATGCGAGAGCAGGTCGTCGAGCGTCGCGCGGCCCTCGTTACCCATCGGCAGCTTCAGCGTCTGCGAATAGCGCGAGACGGGATCGTCGAGCGACAGGCTGCCGTCGGCGGCAAGCTCGCCGACCATCGTCGCCGCAACACCCTTCGACAATGAGGCCCAGCGGAACACGGTATGCACGCCGACCGGGTCGATCCTGCCCACAGTTGTCGTGCCAAATCCTTTGACGAACGCGATCTGACCGTTCTCGATGACCGCGACGCCCATGCCGACCATGTCTGGCTTCGTCATCATCTGCGTCATGCGCGTATCGAGCGTGCGATAGTCGA
>JACDGO010000092.1 GCA_013821585.1 Sphingomonadaceae bacterium | reverse complement strand
CGCCAGCTTCTTGGCCCGCGACCAGCCTTTGATCCGCCGTTCCGCCGCCAGAGCCTCGTAGCGAGTCGGAAATTCCTGCGCCCAGGCCAGCTCGATCGGCGCCCGATCGCGGGTGAATCCGCCGACCAGGCCGCTCTTGTGGTCTCCCACGCGCCGGTCCAGATCGTCGGTGTGCCCGGTATAGAACACCCCCCGCGGCAATGGAGCATATAGGCCCAGAAGCTCATCGCCCGGGGATAGGAACAGGGCGGTCCATCGACAAGCTCAGGACGAACGGTGGTTGGTAGACTTGCAGCGCGCTGTCGCCATTCCCACATCCTGGCCGTGACCGGGGGGGGACGCATCATCTCAGGAACGCTGGCGGGCGGCGAGCGGCTCGACAAGGCGTTGGCCGAAGCCAGCGGCTTGTCGCGCGAGCGGGTCAAGGCGCTGCTCGGCGAGGGCCGGGTGACGCTGGGCGGCGCGCCCCTCGCCCAAGTATCCGCGAAGGCGGTAGCCGGCGCCCGATTCGTCATCATGGTCCCCGAAGCTTCCCCGGCCGCAGCCGCCGCGCAGGACATCCCGCTGGTCGTCGCTTACGAGGACGCTCACCTGATCGTGATCGACAAGCCCGCCGGGCTGGTGGTCCATCCCGCCGCGGGCAACCTCGACGGGACGCTGGTCAACGCACTGCTCCACCATTGTGCGGGGCAACTGTCGGGAATTGGCGGGGTGGTGCGGCCGGGGATCGTCCACCGCATCGACAAGGACACGTCGGGGCTGCTCGTCGTCGCCAAGACCGATCGCGCGCACGAAGGGCTGGCGGCGCAATTCGCAAACCACAGCATCGATCGCCGCTATCTGGCAATCGTTGCCGGGGTTCCGGAAAACGGGGCGATCGACGCCCCCCTCGCCCGGAGCCCTCATGACCGCAAGAAAGTGGCGATCCAGCCGCGCGGAAAGCGCGCCGTAACGCACTACCGGCTGGTTACGGCGCTGCGCGAGGCGGCGCTGGTCGAATGCCGGCTCGAAACCGGACGCACGCACCAGATACGCGTTCACATGGCGTCGATCGGTCACCCGCTGCTCGGCGATCAAGTCTATGGACGCACGGCCCCGCGACACCGCGAGTTGCTCAAGCGCCTCGGCTTCGCGCGGCAGGCGCTGCACGCCGCGCGGCTTGGCTTTATCCATCCCGTGACAAGCGCGGCTTTGGCGTTCGAAAGCAAAATGCCGCGGGATATGCAGCAGCTGTTCAGCGCGCTTGAGGTATAAGGCGAAACATTCGCGCGCCCATGCGTTGGGCGCGTCAGGGAGACGAGATTGATGGCTGGGAACAGCAACCTACCCGCGACGATACCCGCGCTCGGCGGCGAGGCGAGCCTCAATCGCTATCTTTCGGAGATCAGGAAATTCCCGCTCTTGACGCCGGAGGAGGAATATATGCTCGCCAAGCGCTTTTCCGAGCATGGCGATCCAGAGGCCGCCGCGCGGCTCGTGACCAGTCACCTGCGCCTCGTCGCCAAGATCGCGATGGGCTTTCGCGGCTATGGCCTGCCCGTCTCTGAGCTGATCTCGGAGGGCAACATCGGCCTGATGCAGGGCGTCAAGAAGTTCGAGCCCGACCGGGGCTTCCGCCTCGCCACCTACGCGATGTGGTGGATTCGCGCGTCGATTCAGGAATTCATCCTGCGCAGCTGGTCGCTCGTGAAAATGGGCACGACGGCGGCGCAGAAGAAATTGTTCTTCAACCTGCGCCGGATGAAGAACAACCTCGAGGCGTTCGAGGACGGCGATCTGTCGCCCGAGAATGTCCGGAAGATCGCCACCGACCTGGGCGTCAGCGAGCAGGACGTTGTCAGCATGAATCGCCGCATGGCGATGGGCGGCGACACATCGCTCAACGTCTCGATGAACGACGACGGCGAAGGCCAGTGGCAAGACTGGCTCGCCGACGAAGGGCCGTTGCAGGACGAGGCGGTCGCGGACAGCCAGGAACGCGTGCAGCGCCACGCGATGCTCGCCGAGGCGATGGACGACCTGAACGAGCGCGAGAAACACATCCTGACCGAGCGCCGCCTGGTCGAGGAGCCCAAAACGCTCGAGGAGTTGAGTCAGGTCTATGGCGTGTCGCGCGAGCGCGTCCGCCAGATCGAGGTCCGCGCGTTCGACAAGCTGCAAAAGGCGATGATGCGCATTGCGGGGAGCCAGGGGCGGCTGGCGCTCGCCTAGAAGCGCCGGGAAAATCCCGCATAGATCTCGATGTCGGGGCTGTCGCGGTTTAGGCCGGCGACCGTGCCGACATCAAGCTGGGTATTTTTACCCGCCTGCCACGCAATCGACGCGCCCCCGGTCGCCTGCGTCGTTTCCCCGGAGGGGTCGTCATCGCGGAGCAGCGCGGCGTCCACGGTCAGCTGCACCGCTTCGGTCAGCTTGAAGCCGAGCCCCGCGACCCCTGAGAATGCGAGATGGCGTCCGCTTCCACTGGCATTGGCCGCCGCCTCGGCCTCTGCAGTCAGCCCGAGTTGCAATGACTTGGAAAGATCGAACGCGGCAGGGATCACCGCCCCCGCGCTCCACGTTTGCTGGCCGATCGCGTCGCCGCCTGTGGGGAACGTGACGAATGCCTTGAGCGCGACCGGCCCGTTCGGGCCGGCGAGGCCGCGTTGTACGCCGAACGTAACATCCCCCGTGCCGGACGAACGCATCACCGCGCCGCTTGCCTTGTCGCGCACGCGCTGGTGGCCCCAAGGCGTCCATTCGAGCTGGACTTCCGCGCTGTCGGCGACGCCCAAGCGTAACAGCGTGTCGCCGTAGAGGATCGTGTCGCTGCGTTGCATTGGGTCAGACTGGCGCGTCCAGTCGATCAGGCCGGTCTCGAAAATCGCGTGCCCCGCCTCCATCGTGCACGGCGGCGTCGCCTGACCCGGCCGGTCCGAACAGAAGTCGCGATCTTCGCCAAACGCAGAGGAGGCGATGGCGAGGGCCAATGGGAGCAAGCGCTTCATGCGCTGCGACTAGCGCGCGAAACGCGGCGGCGCTATCGGCGCGCATGGTCTCGCGCAAGAAACCGCGGCCCGCCGACCGCCTCGGCCGGTGGATCGGCCGCAGCATCGTCTTTTTTGTCACCGGATCGGTGCTGTGGGTTATCGTCTATCGCTTCGTACCGCCGCCGATCACCTTCACTATGCTCGGCGACCTGCTCGAAGGTCATGCGGTCAGCAAGGACTGGATGCCGCTGTCGAGAATCGCGCCCGCGATGCCGCACGCTGCGATCGCGGCGGAGGATGCGAAGTTCTGCTCGCACGGCGGCTTCGACCGCGAGGCGATCGAAAAGGCGATGGCGCATAACGAGTCGGGCGGGCGAATCCGCGGTGGTTCGACGATCAGTCAGCAGACCGCGAAAAACGCGTTCCTGTGGCAAGGCGGCGGCTTCGTTCGCAAGGGCCTCGAAGCGTGGTTCACCGTGCTCATCGAGAATCTGTGGGGCAAGCGCCGCATCATGGAGGTCTATCTGAACATCGCCGAGACCGGCATCGGCACCTACGGCGTCAACGCCGGCAGCCAGCGCTATTTTCACCACGACGCCTCGAAGCTGACCTCCATTGAGGCGTCGCGCATGGCGGCGGTGCTGCCGCTTCCCAAAAAGCGGGGCGCCGTAGTGCCGAAGGGATTCACCCGCCGCTATGGAAACGCCATCGCGGCGCGGAGCGCCGTCGTCGAGCGCGAAGCGATGGACGCCTGCCTGCGCTAGAACGGCAGCTTGAACCCCGGCGGAAGGGGCAGGCCCGCAGTCATCTTGCCCATTTCCTTGCCCGATATGTCGTCAGCCTTGGCGCGCGCGTCGTTGAACGCGGCTGCGACCAGATCCTCGATCATCGTCTTTTCGGACGGAGCAAGCAGTGATTCGTCGATCGCGACGCCGATAATGCGGCCCTTCGCGGACGCCCGGACCTTGACAAGGCCGCCGCCCGCCGCGCCTTCGACCTCGATCGTGTCGAGATTGGCCTGCGCCTTCGCGAGCTCGTCCTGAACATTGGCGGCCATCTTTAGTATTTCATCGATAGACTTCATGAGCTTGCGCTTTCTTGCTCGTTCCAGCCGATAAGTTCGGCGTCGGGGAAATGCTCGCGCAGGGCGGCGGGTATCGGCTGGGCGAGAACGGCGTCTCGCGCCGCCGACTCGGCATTAAGTTCCTGCTCGCGCAGCGTCGGAGCGGCGGGGGCGTCCTCGCTCGCCACCGTCCAGGCGATGCCGGTCGCCTCGCGCAGCAACTGGGCGAGCTCGCGCGTATCGAACGGGCGCGCGGGACGGATCGCCAACTCGGGCGGCGCGTAACGGACGAGGCCGACTTCGTCGCGCAGCCGCTGCGCGAGCAGATGCTTGCCGCGCCCCTCGACGAGCGCGATCATCGCCTCGAAACTCGGCGGCAGAGGGGGCGCGGCCGGTGTGACGTTCGTTGGAGCGGAGATGCCGCCGCTTTCAAGCTTGCGCGCAAGGTCGGCGGGATCGGGCAGGCTCGCGGCATGGATGACGCGCAAGAGCGCCATGTCCGCCGCCTCGCGCGGATCGACCGCGCGCGACACCTCGTCATGTCCCTTGAGGAGCAGCTGCCACAGGCGGTGGAGCGCGGCGAAGCTCAAGCCGACCGCCCAGCCGTCGAGCGCGGCGCGCTCCTCGGCCGACTGCGCGGGATCGTCGGGCGCGCCCGCCTTGGCGACGGTCGCCGCGTGGACGATTTCGAGCAGCCCGCGCAGCACCGCCGAAGGATCGACACCGAGCGCATTCTGCTCGGCGAGCAACGCAAGCGTCGCGGACGCGTCCCCCGCGAGCAGCACGGCGAACAGCCGCCTGAGCGCACCGCGATCCGAAAGTCCGAGCATCTCGCGCACCTGCGATGCGGTTACCACGCCGCCGCCGTCCATGTCGGCGTGGGCGATCGCCTGGTCGAGGATCGAAAGGCCGTCGCGCACCGAGCCTTCGGCGGCGCGCGCGACAAGCGCGAGCGCTTCGGGCTCGGCCGTCACCTTTTCCGCCTCGCAGATGCCGGCGAAATGCGCGGCGAGCATGTCGGCCGGGATGCGCCGCAGGTCGAAGCGTTGGCAGCGCGACAGCACCGTTACCGGCACCTTGTTCACTTCGGTCGTCGCGAACAGGAACTTGACGTGCGGCGGCGGCTCCTCGAGCGTCTTCAACAGCGCGTTGAACGCGTTCTTCGACAGCATGTGGACTTCGTCGACGATATAGACCTTGTAGCGCGCCGAGACCGCCGAGTAGCGCACAGCCTCTATGATCTCGCGTACGTCGTCGACGCCCGTGTTCGACGCTGCGTCCATTTCAACCACGTCGATGTGCCGTCCCTCAGCGATCGCGACGCAGGGCTCGCACACGCCGCACGGGACGATCGTCGGGCCGCCCTGCCCGTCCGGCCCGATGCAGTTGAGCGCCTTTGCGATCAGCCGCGCGGTCGACGTCTTGCCGACGCCGCGAACGCCGGTAAGCAGGAACGCATGCGCCAGCCGCCCTCGCTTGATGGCGTTGCCGAGCGTCGTCACCATCGCGTCCTGGCCGATCAGCTCGGCAAAAGACTGCGGCCGGTATTTGCGCGCGAGGACGCGGTAGGGCTGAGTGTTGTTCACGGCAGCGGTCTAGCCGGTAGGCGCGAAGCGGCAAAGCCGCTTCGTCAGTCGAAGCTGCGATTTCGCTGGCCGCGCGCGTTGCGAGTTCGTTGCAGCTCCGCTGCGCCGTGCCGCGACGCGCGGTGGAAGCCGGAACGACCCGGGGCGAAATCGTTGTGGCTGCTTCCTTCCGGATCTGACCAGGTTGGCGACGACCCCGTCCGCCCGACTTCCGCGAGGGCATATGGGCGAAAGTCACAACCGATTCAACGCCCGCGCATATCACGGCTTTCCCCCGGAATGCGCACGGTAAGGCCGTCGAGCGCTTCCTCCAGTACGATCTGGCAGGCGAGGCGACTGGTGCGGGTGGCGTGAGCGGCGAGGTCGAGAAGGTCTTCCTCGTTCTCGCTCGCGGGCGGCAGGCGGGCGAAGTCCTCCGCGGCGACAATGATGTGGCAGGTCGAGCAGGCCATCTGGCCCTCGCATGTGCCTTCGAGCGGCTGACCGTCGGCCTGGGCGACGTCTAGCAGGCGCGCGCCAGGTTGCGCATCGACCTCGCGCGTCGCACCGTCGACGCCGATGAAGCGGACGCGGATCACGCCGCGATCCGCGCCTGCGCATCGGCGGCGACGGCGATCAGCGATAACGCCTCGTCGAGTTCAGCCCCGGTCGTATATCGGCCGAAACCGAGCCGGATGCTTGATCGCACTTCGTCGTCGGCAAGGCCGATAGCTTTCAGGACGTGGCTCGGGCGGCCGGAGCCGCTCGCACACGCCGACCCGGCCGAAAAGGCGACGCCGCGCACTTCGGAGATCAACCGTGCCGCGTCGATGCCCTCGCGCCGGATATTGAGGTTGCCGCGATAGCGCGGATCGGCCGCGCCGTTGAGCGTCCAGCCCTTCAGCCGGTCGAGCGCGAGGCTCCACAGTCGCTCGACGTGCGCGGCGTCGGTTTCCGCGCGTTCGGCCATCAGCGCCGCGGCGGCGCCGAAGCCCGCGCAGAGCGCCGGGCTAAGCGTGCCCGAGCGTACCCCGCCCTCCTGTCCGCCGCCGAGCAGCAGCGGTTCGAGCGTCACGCCGTCGCGAACCCAGAGCGCCCCGACCCCCTTCGGACCGTGGATCTTGTGCGCGCTGACCGCGATCAGGTCGCACACGTCGGGAATGGCGACGCGACCATAGCCTTGCACCGCGTCGCAGAAGACCAATGCGCCCGCGGCGTGGGCGGGATCGGCGAGCGCGGCTACCGGCTGGATGACCCCGATCTCGTTGTTCACCAGCATCGCGGCGGCCAGCGCCGTGCCCTTCGGAATCGCGATCTCCGCGACGAGCCCGTCGCTTCGCACCGGCAAGAAAGTGACGTCATGACCACGCTCGCCGAGCCACAGCGCCGTGTCGCGCGCGCAGGCATGTTCGGTGGTCGGCAGGACGATCCCGCCCTCCCCCGCGCCGCGCAGCGCCCAGTTCGCCGCCTCGGTCGCGCCGCTTGTGAAGAACACGCGCCCGTTCTTGGGCAGCAGCGCCGCGATCTGTTCATGCGCGACCTCGACCGCGGCGGCGGCGGCCCGGCCCGGAGCGTGCGGCGAATGCGGGTTGGCCGAGCCTTCGGCGCTCAGCCACGGCAGCATTGCCGCCCGCGCTTCGGGCGCGAGCGGCGTCGTCGCCTGATAGTCGAGGTAGATCATGGCCGCTCGGCGATCCGCCGCCACGCCTCGATGAAGCGATAGACGCCGGCGCGTGTCGTGTCGGGACCGAAGCTAACGCGAATCGCCTCGGCGGCCTCCGTCTCGCTCCAGCCCATCGCCGCGAGCACATGGCTGGGCTTGAGGCTCCCCGAAGAGCAGGCGCTCCCCGCCGACACGGCGATCCCGGCGAGATCGAGCTGGATGAGCTGCGCCGAGGACGCGACGCCGGGCATGCGATAGCTCGCGATGGTCGCGATGCGCGCGCTCGCTTTCGCGACCACCTGCCCGCCCGCCGCCTCGATCGCGCCGTCGAGGTG
>JACDGO010000091.1 GCA_013821585.1 Sphingomonadaceae bacterium | reverse complement strand
CGTCCGCCCAATCGAGCACCGGCGCGTCGGACACATGATCGATATAGAATCGGATGTACGCGTCGGCACGCGCGATCCCGGCGTCGTGGAGCCACGCGGTCACCATCCGCAGTTTGGCCGGGCCGTAGCAATTCTCTCCGTCGATCCGCGCGAGCACGCGCGTGTCGAGCCCGGCGAGGCTGTTGGTCGCGATCACGTCGTCGAAGCCGAGCCGTTCGGCGATCTTCGCGGCATAGAGCCGATAGGAAGCGGTCGCGAGGACGAGCCGATAGCCTTCGGCGCGATCGGCCGCGAGCCGCGCGACCGCGCCGGCGAGGACGTTCGTCGCGACGGTTCGCTCGGCGAACGCATCGACCGCGGGGGCGAGCCGGGCGGGATGGATCGCGCGCCCGAGCAGCAGCGCCTGGTTCCATTCCTTCAGGCGGGCACGGTCGATCAGCTTCAAGAGGTACAGTGAAATCGTAACGAGAACGAAAGGAGCGAGGAACAAACGCCACGGGTGGAGCGTCCGGGCCGCGTGCAGCAGGAACGGGGTATAGGTTGCATGGCGCGTGACGGTGCGGTCCATGTCGTAGATCGCAATGCGGTTCACCCTGCGCGCGCCTCCTTTCGGCGGCTTGCCGTGCCACGCGCTTTGCCGCATGTCACCGCGCGATGAGCCAAGCCGCCGATTTCATTGAGGAAGAGCGCGATGGCAAGCGCACGCTCGTTTTTTCGGGAGACCTCGCGCTCGCGCGGCTCAGCGACCTGCCCGCGCGCCTTGCCGGGCACGGCAAGCTCGACGCGATCGACCTCTCGAAGGTCGAGCGTTTCGACACCGTCGGCGCATGGGTCGTCCACAAGCTCGCCGACGAGACCGGCGCGAAGATCTCGGGCGCGAACAAGGACGCCGGCCATTTGCTCGAGCAGGTCGAGGGCGCCGACCAGAGCGTCAAGATGCGTCCCGACAAGACCGGCGCGTTCGCGCGCGTGCTCGGCCAGATCGGCGACGCGGCCGTTCAGGCGGGCCAGACGTTCGTCGGCCTGCTTGGCTTCTTCGGCAGCGTGTGTCTTTCCGCGTTCGCCGTCGCCCGCCATCCGAAACGCTTTCGCTTCAACGCGGTCGTGCAACGCTTCGAGGTGGTCGGCGTCACCGCGCTCGGCATCATCGGCCTGATGAGCTTCCTGATCGGCGTCGTCATCGCCCAACAGGGCGCGGTCCAGCTCCGCCAGTTCGGCGCGGAGGTGTTCACGATCAACCTGATCGGCCGCATCACCGTGCGCGAACTCGGCACCCTGATGACCGCGATCATGGTCGCGGGACGCTCGGGCTCGGCATTCGCGGCGCAGCTGGGCACGATGAAGCTGACCGAGGAGATCGACGCGATGCGCACGATCGGCGTCTCCCCGATCGAGGCGCTGGTGCTCCCGCGCATCCTCGCGACCGTCGCGATGATGCCACTGCTCTCCTTCTATGCGATGGTCATCGCGATCATCGGCGGCGGGCTGTTCTGCTGGATCAGCCTCGGCATTCCGCCAATCACTTTCATCCAGCGCCTGCGCGAGGTCACGCCGATGACCGACCTCTGGGTCGGGTTGACCAAGGCGCCGGTGTTCGGCCTCATCATCGCGCTGTCGGGGTGCTTCCAGGGCATGCAGGTCGAGGGCAACGCCGAGGAAGTCGGCGCGCGGACGACAGCGGCGGTGGTTCAGGCGATCTTCCTCGTGATCGTCCTCGACGCCTTCTTCGCGGTGTTCTTCACCGCGGTCGGGTGGATCTGATGGCCGCGGAAGAAAAGATCGCGGTCCGCGTGCGCGGCCTCGTCAACAAGTTCGGCGATCAGGTCGTCCACGACGGCGTCGATCTCGACGTGCGGACGGGCGAGATCCTCGGCGTGGTCGGCGGCTCGGGCACCGGAAAGTCGGTGCTGATGCGCTCGATCATCGGTTTGCAAACGCCGGAAGCCGGAGAGATCGAGGTGTTCGGCGAGCCGATGATCGGACGCGACGAGGACGAGGCGCTCGACATCCGCAAGCGCTGGGGAATCCTGTTTCAGGGCGGCGCGCTGTTTTCGACATTGACCGTCGCCGAGAATGTCCAGGTTCCCTTGCGCGAATTCTATCCGCAGCTCGACAAGAATTTCCTCGACCAGATCGCCTCTTACAAGGTGGTGATGTCGGGCCTCGACGCGAGCGCGGGGCCGAAATATCCCGCCGAACTGTCCGGCGGGATGCGCAAGCGCGCGGGGCTGGCACGCGCGCTCGCGCTCGACCCGGAGCTCTTGTTCCTCGACGAGCCAACCGCGGGGCTCGACCCGATCGGCGCGGCGGCGTTCGACGAGCTGACCTTGAGCCTCAAGCGCACGCTGGGGCTGACGGTGTTCCTGATCACGCACGACCTCGACACGCTCTATGCGATCTGCGACCGCGTCGCCGTCATCGCCGACAAGAAGATCATCGCGATCGGCACGATCGAAGAGCTTCTCAAGACCGAACATCCCTGGATCCAGGAATATTTCAACGGCCCGCGTGGCCGCGCCGCAACCGCCGCGCTCGAGCGGCACGAAGCAGAGGCCGCCGCCTGATGGAAACGCGTTCCAACCATGTGCTCGTCGGCGGGGTGGTGCTCGGCCTGATCGCCGCCCTCGCCCTGTTCGTCGTCTGGCTCGCGGGTGTCTCGGGCGGGACGACCAAGCCCTATGACATCTTCTTCAAACAGTCGGTCGAGGGGCTGTCGAAGGGGTCGAGCGTGACCTTCTCGGGGGTGCCGTCGGGTCAGATCACGGCGATCGAACTGTGGAAGGACAATCCCGAATTCGTTCGCGTGCGGATCGAGGTCAAGGACGAGACGCCGATCCTGCAGGGCACGACCGCGACCATTTCGGGAATCGGATTCACGGGGGTGTCGCAGGTCGCGCTCGACGGCGCGGTCAAGGGCGCGCCGCCGATTACCGATCCGGGACCGGCCGGCGCGCCCGTGATCCCGACCAAGCAAGGCGGACTCGGCGCGATCCTCAACTCCGCGCCGCAGCTGCTCGAGCGGCTGTCAACCCTGACCGAGCGGCTGACGCAATTGCTGTCGGACAAGAACCAGGCGTCGATCGCCGGCATCCTCGCCAACACCAACCGGCTTTCCGACGCGCTCGCCGATCGCGGGCCGGAGATCGCGGCGACGCTCGCCGACACACGCGTCGCCATACGCCAGGCGGGCGACGCGATCCAAAAGATCGGCAACCTGGCCGACGACACCAACGGGCAGCTCCAGCCGTTGATCGGCGATCTGCGCCACACCGTTCAGTCGGCGCAGCGCAGCATGGACACGCTCGACGCGACGCTCAAGGACGCGCGGCCGGGCGTGCAGGCCTTCTCGAAGCAGACCCTGCCCGAGGTCGGCCAGCTCGTCCGCGATCTGCGCGCTATGGCGGAGAGCCTGTCGGCCGTTGCCGGCAAGATCGATCAGGGCGGCGCCGGTAGCATCATCGGAAGCCCGAAGTTGCCCGACTACAAGCCACGTGGAGGCAAGTGATGATCAAGCCGCTTTTCGCTCTCGCCATGGCGCTGCCGCTCGCCGGGTGCATCAGCTTCGGCGCGAAACCGCCGAAACAATTGCTGACGCTTTCGGCCGCGACGCCGGTGGCGGCTGGCGCCGCGCGCACCGCGGGGCCGGGCGAGACGGTGACGGTGCTCTATCCGAGTCCCGCCGCGGCGATCTCGGGCAACCGCGTGCCGGTCTATGACGGCGCGACGGCGATCGCCTATGTCAAGGATGCGCTGTGGGTCGACAGCCCGTCGCATCAGTTTCAGCGCCTGTTGTCGGAAACGATCGCGGCGAAGACCGACCGCGTCGTCCTCGATCTGCGCCAATATACTTTCGATCCCGGCACGCGGCTGACCGGCAGCTTGCTCGCCTTTGGCGTGGATTCGGGAAAGATGGAGGCGGTGGTGACCTATGACGGCGTGCTCGCGCGCGGCGCGAACCAGGTCGAGACGCGACGCTTCGAGGCGCGCGTGCCGCTGACCGTGATCGATCCGCTGAGCGCGGGCGCGGCGCTGAATCAGGCGGCGAATACCGTCGCCGCGGACGTGGCCGCTTGGGTGGGACGTTGAAGGCGGCGCTTTGAAGGGCGAATCGACCCGCGTCCTGATCGTCGCGCTCGCCGCGAACCTCGGCATCGCCGCGGCCAAGTTCGTCGCGGCGGCGATCACCGGATCGTCGGCGATGCTGACCGAAGGCGTTCACAGCCTGGTCGATTCGACCAACCAGCTGCTCCTGCTTTACGGTCAGAAGCGCGCGGCCAAGCCGCCCGACGCGCGCCACCCTTCGGGCTATGGCCGCGAGCTCTATTTCTGGAGCTTCGTCGTCGCGCTGCTGGTGTTCGCGCTCGGAGCGGGCGTCTCGATCTACGAAGGTGTGCTCCACGTCCTCCATCCCGAACCTGCGGTCGCGCCGCTGATCGCTTATGGCGTCCTTGCGATCGCGTTCGCGCTCGAGGGCGGATCGACCGTCGCGGCGTTCCGAGCGTTCGACGCGGCGCGGGGGAGTTTGAACTGGTGGCAGGCGCTCAGGCGCAGCAAGGACGCGTCCACGCTCGTCGTCCTCCTCGAAAACGGTGCGGCGATGGCGGGAATCATCGTCGCCGCGATCGGCCTTGCGCTCAGCCAGGCGACCGGCAATCCGGTCTTCGACGGGGGGGCGTCGGTGGTGATCGGCCTGATTCTCGGCTTCGTCGCGCTGTTCCTCGCGCGCGAGGCGAAGGGTTTGCTGATCGGCGAGGCGGCCGATCCCGAACTGATCGAAGGGCTGCGCGCCGCCGCGACGCGCCCGGGCGTGATGCGCACGGGCGAGGTCATCACGGTCCACAACGCTCCCGATCAGATCGTCGCGGCGATGAGTGTCGATTTCGACAACCGCATCGGCGCCGGCGATGTCGAGCGCATCGTATGCGAGATCGAGGCCGAAGTCCGTGAGAAATGGCCGGCCGTGATGCGGCTCTACATCCGGCCGCAGGAGGATGCGGGTTTGTGATCGACGCGTTCAGCTATCTCTCGGTGTTGCTGTCAATCATCGTCGGGCTGGCCATCACGCAAGTGCTTCAGGGCTATCGCGCGCTAATCCTGGCGCGCGACCGCGTGAAGCTCGCCGCCGTGCCGCTGATTTGGAGCGTCCTACTGCTGTTCTTCGCGGTCCAAGGCTGGTGGGCAAGCTTCGGCCTTCGCGACCAAGCCGAATGGAGCTTTGCCGGATTCACCGTCCTGCTTACGCAAATGATTCTGCTTTACATGATGGCGGCGGTTGTCCTTCCCGACGTTCCCGACGAAATCGGGATCGACCTCGCCACGCACCACGACCGGCACCGGCGCGCGTTTTTCGGTTTTTTGATCGCATTGCTTGGTGTGAGCATAGCCAAGGACGTGGTGCTCAGCGGGCATTTGCCTTCGCCCGGCAATCTCGCCTTTCACGGCGTGCTCGCGAGCACCGCGCTGGCGGGGATTCTCGTGGGCGGCGCGCGTGCGCAGTTGCTGATCGCCTTGTTCGCCGCAGTCGGCTTCACGATCTATGTGGCGATATTGTTCGCGCGGATTTGACCCCATCCGATTCCTTCGCTATTGGCCGCGCTCGCTTCGCCGAGCATCGCTCGCGCAAAGTGCTTGAACATTGCCGATGCGTGTTGGCCTGGGGGGCCGTTAAGGCCGCCGGGTCTTTTCGTGCTTCCATCAGGGGCGGCGTGCACCGGTAAAGTAACCGCCAACAAAGGTGAAGGCTTCAAATGCCGACGATCAACCAGCTGATCCGCAAGGGTCGCGAACCGCAGAAGGCCAAGTCGAAGGTTCCCGCGATGGAGCAGAACCCGCAGAAGCGCGGCGTCTGCACCCGCGTCTACACGACGACGCCGAAAAAGCCGAACTCCGCGCTGAGAAAGGTGGCGAAGATCCGCCTGACCAATCAGCGCGAGGTCATCAGCTACATCCCGGGAGAGGGGCACAACCTCCAGGAGCATTCGGTCGTGCTGATCCGCGGAGGCCGCGTCCGCGACCTTCCCGGCGTGCGCTACCACGTTCTCCGGGGCGTCCTCGATACCCAGGGTGTGAAAGACCGCCGCCAGTCGCGTTCCAAATACGGCGCCAAGCGTCCGAAGTAAGCCGTCGGCTTTGTCCGGCACCCAGGCTGAAGTTTAGAAGGAATTTCCAATGGCTCGTCGTCGTCGTCCCGAAAAGCGGGAAATCCTGCCCGATCCCCGTTTCGGGGATGAGGTGCTGACCAAGTTCATGAATTCGGTGATGCTCGACGGCAAGAAGGCCGTCGCCGAGGGCATCGTCTATGGCGCGCTCGAGACAGTCGAGCAGCGCGCGAAGCGCGAGCCGCTCGGCGTGTTCCACGACGCGCTCAACAATGTGAAGCCGGGCATAGAGGTCCGCAGCCGCCGCGTCGGCGGCGCGACCTATCAGGTGCCGGTCGAGGTGCGCACCGAGCGTTCGCAGGCGCTGGCGATCCGCTGGCTGATCACGGCGGCCCGCGCGCGCAGCGAGCATACGATGGCCGCGCGGCTTTCGGGCGAGCTGATGGACGCCGCGAACAACCGCGGCAACGCGGTGAAGAAGCGCGAGGACACGCACCGTATGGCCGAGGCCAACCGGGCGTTCTCGCATTACCGCTGGTAGCAATTATATAGAGAGGTAGCGGGCCGCGTTGGCCCGCCCCCGACATCGGAGTTTCACGTCATGGCCCGCAGCCATCCGCTCAGCATGTATCGCAACATCGGCATCATGGCGCACATCGACGCCGGCAAGACGACGACGACCGAGCGGATTCTCTACTACACCGGCAAGTCCTACAAGATCGGCGAGGTGCATGAAGGCACCGCGACGATGGACTGGATGGAGCAGGAGCAGGAGCGCGGGATCACGATAACGTCGGCCGCGACGACGTGCTTCTGGAACGATCACCGCATCAACATCATCGACACACCGGGCCACGTCGACTTCACTATCGAGGTCGAGCGTTCGCTGCGCGTGCTCGACGGCGCGGTCGCGTGCTTCGACGGCGTCGCGGGCGTCGAGCCGCAGTCGGAAACCGTGTGGCGCCAGGCGGAGAAGTACAAGGTTCCCCGCATGTGCTTCGTCAACAAGCTCGACCGCACCGGCGCGAACTTCGAAATGTGCGTCGAGATGATCAAGGATCGCCTCGGCGCGCGTCCGCTCGTCCTCTATCTCCCGATCGGCATCGAGGGTTCGTTCAAGGGTCTCGTCGATCTCGTCGAAAACCGCGCGATCATCTGGCTCGAGGAATCGCTCGGCGCGAAGTTCGAATATCAGGACATCCCCGACGATCTGAAGGATAAGGCCGCCGCCGCGCGCGCCGAGCTGATCGAGGCCGCAGTCGAGCAGGACGACGCCGCGATGGAGGCGTTCTTCGAGGGCAATGAGCCCGATGTCGCGACGCTGAAAAAGCTGATCCGCAAGGGCACGCTCAACTTCTCGTTCGTGCCGGTGCTGTGCGGCTCGGCGTTCAAGAACAAGGGCGTCCAGCCTTTGCTCGACGCGGTCGTCGACTATCTGCCGTCGCCGCTCGACATCCCGCCAGTCGAAGGGCTGAAGCTCGACGGCGAGACCGTAGAGA
>JACDGO010000090.1 GCA_013821585.1 Sphingomonadaceae bacterium | reverse complement strand
GTTGAGGGTTGGTCCAGCAACCAAACCTTCTCATCAGGAGGCCATTCCGGCCAATACCCTCGTCACTCCCGCGTCAGCGGGTTAGTTCAATCCCAAATCGATTCACACAATCAGGAAATGACTCTAGTCGGTTCGAACGATCAGCCAGTCTTCGTTCGTCGCGCGATCCGTTCGCAGCCGATTCGCTGGCTCGGACGCGTCCTCATAACCGATCGCCATGCCGCAGAAGAGCATGCGTTCGGGCGGCGTGCCGAGGAAGTCGCGGATCGTCTCGGGATACACCGCCCAACACTCCTGCGGGCACGTCGCGAGGCCCTGTTCGACCGCGAGGAGCATGAAGCTCTGAAGAATCATTCCGAGATCGGACCATTGCGGCGGCCCCATGCGGCGATCGACCGTGGCGAACAGCGCAATGGACGCGCCGAAGAAGGCGAAGTTGCGCGCGAACCAGGCGCGGCGCGCGGCCTTGTCCTCGCGGGGGATGCCGACCCCGGCGTACATCGCCTCACCGACCGCGAAGCGGCGGTCGCGATAGGGGCTTGGGAGTTCCTTCGGATAGATATCGTATTCGGGCGTTTCCGGACCCGCCGCAAGCTTGCCGAGCATGATCGTCTTCAATCGCGTCATCGCCTCGCCCGCCACGATGTCGATATGCCACGGCTGGAGGTTGCCCCCCGAAGGCGCGCGCGCGGCTTCGGTCACGAGTCGCCGGACCAGTTCGAGATCGACGGGCGTATCGAGAAAGCCGCGCACCGACCGCCTTACCGCTATGGCTTCGCGCACGTTCATCGCCGCCTCCCCGCCAGACTTGCCTCCCTTAGGCGAACGCGCGATGGGCGGGCAAACTTGACGTTCGCGTAAGAAGGAGGGCTTGTCCCGTGAAACTCGATTCCACCGTCTCCGCCGTCGTCACCGGCGGCGCATCCGGGCTTGGCGCGGCGACCGCGCGCTCGCTCGCCGCCAAGGGCGTGAAGGTCGCGCTCTTCGATCTCCAGAAGGACAAGGGCGAACGCGTCGCGGCCGAGATCGGTGGCGTGTTCTGCGAAGTGAACGTGACCACCGACGAGAGCGTCGATCCAGGCTTTGCAAAGGCGCGCGCCGCGCATGGGCAGGAACGCATCCTCGTCAATTGCGCGGGGACGGGCAACGCGATCAAGACCGCGAGCCGATCGAAGGAGGACGGGTCGATCAACCATTTTCCGATCGACGCATTCAACTGGCTGATCCAGATCAACCTGGTCGGCACGTTCCGCTGCATCGCCAAGTCGGCGGCGGGAATGCTGACGCTCGACCCGATGGACGACGGCGAGCGCGGCGTGATCGTCAACACTGCGAGCGTCGCGGCCGAGGACGGGCAGATGGGGCAGGCGGCCTATTCGGCGTCGAAGGGCGGTGTCGTCGGCATGACGCTGCCGATCGCGCGCGACCTGATGGGCGAGGGCATTCGCGTCAACACCATCCTCCCCGGCATTTTCGACACGCCGTTGCTCGCGGGTGCGCCGCAGAACGTGCGCGACGCGTTGTCGGCGTCGGTGCCCTTCCCCAAACGCCTCGGCAGGCCGGAGGAATATGCGCAGCTCGCGCTGACGATGATCGAATGCGGCTATTTCAACGGCGAGGACGTGCGCCTCGACGGCGCGATCCGCATGGCACCGCGCTGACATGGCGAAGCCCGAAGGCTGGCGTCGCGATCTCGCCGCCTACCCGTTCAAGACCGACGTCCCGACGCGCTGGGCCGATCTCGACATGCTCGGCCATATCAACAACGTGTCGATGGCCGGGCTGTTCGAGGAAGGGCGCGGGCGCTTCAACCGTTCGCTCGACCTGCATCGCGGCGGCCCCGGCGTCCGCTGGCTGATCGCGGCGGTCGATCTCGCCTATCTGGCCGAGGCGCATCATCCGCACGACGTAACCGTTGCGAGTGGCATCGGGCAGATCGGCGACAGGTCGTGGACAATCCTGTCGGGCGCTTTTCAGAAAGGCGTATGCGTCGCGACCTGCGACACGACCCTGGTGTATACCGATGCGTGCGGTGCGTGCGCCTATCCGGCGGCGTTCCGGGAGAAGTTCGAAGCGGCGCGGGTGGTCTCGCCCTAGTCGACGAAATGCGGCGCGCGCTTTTCCATATTCGCCGCGACCGCCTCCATCATGTTGGGCTTGCCGATGACCTTGACCTGCTCTTCGGTCTCGGCCTCGAGCATCGCGCGCGGATCGGCGTCGTGCGCCATGTTGAGTAGGCGCTTGGCGCCGCGGATCGCGTGCGGGCTGCGCGCCGCGATGGCGCGCGCCAGCTCCATCGCCGCGGCGTGGGGATCGTCGGCAATGCGCGTAACGAAACCGTGGTGGAACGCCTCCTCTGCGTCGAATTCGCGCGCCGTATAAACCAGCTCGCGCAGCACGTCGTCGCGCACCAGTCCGCGCCAGATCGGAAAGCCCGCCATGTCGGGGACCAGCCCCCAATAAGTCTCGCGGATCGCGAAGCGGGTGCGTGGCGCCGCGAGCCGCACGTCGGCGCCTGACATGATCTGAAAGCCCCCACCGAACGCCGCGCCATGGACCGCGGCGATCACTGGCATCGGGAGCTGCCGCCAGCCCCAGGTCACATGCTGCGGCAGGATCGACCCCTGTGCATTGCGCTCGCGTGGGGTTCCCGATCCGCCCGCTGCCATGCTCGCCATGTCGAGCCCGGCGCAGAACGCTTTGCCCTCGCCCGACAGCACGACGCAGCGCACGTCCGTGCGCCCGGCGAGCGAATCGATCGCGCCTCCGATCGCTTCGAACATCGCCGGATCGATCGCGTTCATCTTGTCGGGGCGGTCGAGGCGCACGTCGGCGATGTGGCCGTCGATGGCGATGGCTACGCGGTCAGACAATGCGGCTTTCCTTCTTCCCCCAATAGGCGTCGCGGATCAGGCGCTTGTAGAGCTTCCCCGTATCATGGCGCGGAAGCGTTTCGACGAAGTCGATGCGGCGCGGCGTCTTGACGCCCGAGAGGGCCGCGCGGCAGAAGGCGATGAGTTCTTCGGCGAGCGTGTCGCCCGCGTCCGCCATGTCCGCCGGCTGGACGACGGCGACCACCTGCTCGCCCATCTCCTCGTGCGGCGCGCCGACCACGGCGACGTCGGCGACCTTCGGATGCGTGACGAGCAAATTCTCGATCTCCTGCGGATAGATGTTCACCCCGCCCGAAATGATCATGAAACTCTTGCGGTCGGTGAGCGTCAGCCAGCCGTCCGCGTCGACCCGCCCGACGTCGCCGAGCGTCGTCCAGCCGCGCGCGTTGCGCGTTTCGGCGGTCTTGGCGGGATCGTTGTGATATTCGAACTGACGCGGCCCCTCGAAATACACCAGCCCCTCGGCGCGCGGCGGCAGCTCATCGCCGCCCTCGCCGCAGATGTGCAGGGTCGCTTCGCCGATCGCGCGGCCAACCGAGCCGGGGCGCTCGAGCCACTCGGCGGCCTTGATCGCGGTCAGGCCGTTGCCTTCCGACCCCGCGTAATATTCGTCGATTACCGGCCCCCACCAGTCAATCATCGCGCGCTTGACGGGGACGGGGCAGGGCGCGGCAGCGTGGATCGCGACCTTCATCGACGACACGTCGTATTTCGTCCGAATGTCCTCGGGGAGCTTGAGCATTCGCACGAAATGCGTCGGGACGAACTGGCCAGCGTTGCAACGGTAGCGCTCGATCGCCGCGAGCGCGCCTTCGGCGTCGAAACGGCGCATCAGCACGATCGTCCCGCCGAGCCGCTGGACCGTCATGCTCCAGCGCAAGGGTGCCGCGTGATAGAGCGGCGCGGGGCAAAGATAGATGCTGTCCGGCCCCAGCCCGAAGAAGCCCATCGCGATCATGACGAGCGGATTGACCGCGTCGATCGCGGGATCCTCGGGAAGCGCGACGCGCACGCCCTTCGGCCGTCCTGTCGTCCCGCTCGAATAGAGCATGTCGACGCCCGCGCGCTCGTCGGCGATCGGCGTTTCGGGCATCGACGCGGTCAGCGCTTCCCAAGGCGCGAAACCCGCGACCTCGCCGCCGAGGCTGAAGCGCTCCGCCGAGGTTTCGAGTGCTGCCGCGACCGACGCGAGCGCGGCGTCGGCGATCAGCAGCTTCGCGCCGCTGTCGGCCAGGATATAGTCCACTTCGGGCGCGGTCAGCTTCGACGAGATGCACACGAACAACAGGCCCGAACGCTGTGCCCCCCAGGCGAGCGCGAAATACCCGGGCGCGTTCTCGAGAAAGAAGGCGACGCGTTCGCCGGGCGCCAGCCCTTTCGCGCGGAACGCGTGCGCCGCGCGGTTCGACGCCGTGTCGAGCGCCGCATAGCTGACCGCTTCGCCCGTCTCCGCGACGACGATCGCGGGCTTGTCCGGTGTCGCGGCGGCGTGCCGGCTCGGGTGCATCAGGCGTCGATGCTCGTGCCCGCCGCCGCGTGGACGAGGCCGCCGTCGACAGTGATCGTGTCGCCGACGACATAGTCGCCCGCGCGGCTGGCGAGATAGATCGCCGCGCCCGCCATGTCCTCCTCCTGCCCGATCCTCTTGGCCGGGATGCCCTTCGCGACCGCGTCGCCGTGATCGCGCGCGGCGCGGTTCATGTCCGACGCGAACGCGCCCGGCGCGATCGAGGTGACGTTGATGCGGTCCTTGACCAGCCGCGCCGCCATGACCTTGGTCATATAGATCAGCGCCGCCTTCGACGTCTGATAGCTATAGGTTTCCCAGGGATTGAGCCGCTGGCCGTCGATCGAGGTGATGTTGATCACCTTGGCCGGACGGTCGGCGCGCGCCGCGGCCTTCAACGGCCCGAACAGCGCCTGCGTGAGGAAAAACGGCGACTTGACATTCAGGTCCATGACCTTGTCCCAGCCCTTCTCGGGGAAAGTCTCGAACGGCTCGCCCCATGCGGCGCCGGCGTTGTTGACGAGGATATCGAGCGCCTGCTCCTTTTCGGCGAATTGCGCGGCGAGCGCCTTGCACCCGGCGACGGTCGAGACGTCCTGCGGCAGTGCGATGCAGTTCGGCCCAAGCTCCTGCGCTGTCGCGAAGCACGCGTCGGCCTTGCGCGATGAAATATAGACCTTCGCCCCTTGCGCGATGAAGCCGGCCGCGATCCACTTGCCGATGTTGCGCGAGCCGCCGGTGACGAGCGCGACGCGGCCGTCGAGGCGGAAGAGCTTGCTGGTGTCCATCTGCGCTCCTGTTCCCTCTCACCTTCAGGGGAGTGGGTTAGGGAGAGGGGGCAGTGTCCTCCCCGAATGACAATGATTGGCGCGGAGAGACTGCCCCTCTCCCCGACCCTCTCCCCGGAGGGGCGAGGGAGAAGCGCTACCCACCCCTCTTGATGGCCTCCCGCGCGATGACGAGCTGCTGGATCTGGCTCGTGCCTTCATAGATACGAAAGATACGCACATCGCGGTAGAAACGCTCGATGCCGTAGTCGGCGATATAGCCCGCGCCGCCGAAAATCTGGACCGCCTTGTCGGCGACGCGCCCGACCATTTCGGATGCGAAATACTTGGCGGCGGCGGCCTCCATCGTGACGTTCGCGCCCGCGTCCTTCTGCGCCGCCGTATCGAGGACGAGCGCGCGCGCGGCGAGCGCTTCGGTCTTCATGTCGGCGATCATGCCCTGGATCAGCTGATGCTCGGCGATCGGCTTGCCGAACTGCTTACGCTCGACGGCATAGGCCACGGAGTCGGCGATCAGCCGCTCGGCCGCGCCGACGCAGACCGCTGCGATGTGCAGCCGCCCGCGATCGAGCACGCGCATCGCGACCTTGAACCCTTCGCCTTCCGCGCCGAGCATGTTTTCGGGCGGCACCGGCACGGCGTCCATGTTCACGTCGCAGACGTGCGCGCCCTGCTGGCCCATCTTCTTTTCAGGGACGCCGATCGTGAGCCCTGGCGAATCGGCCGGGACGAGGAACGCGGATACGCCGCGCGCACCCGCCTCTCCGGTGCGCGCCATCACCGTGAACAGCGAAGCGCGGTCGGCGTTGGTGATGTAGCGCTTGGTGCCGGTGAGCTTCCATTGATTGGCGCCTGCCCAGGACCCCGTTCCGGGGTCGCGCACCGCACGCGTCTTCACATTGGCGCTGTCGGAACCGACGTCGGGCTCGGTGAGCGCGAAACTGGTGATGATCTCGCCCGAGGCGATGCCGGGAAGCCATTTCGCTTTCTGCTCGGGGCTGCCTGCCATCACCAGGCCCTGCGAGCCGATGCCGACGTTGGTGCCGAAGGTCGAACGCATCGCGGGGCTGGTCTTGCCCAGCTCGATCGCGACGCGCACCTCCTCCGCCATCGATAGCCCGAGCCCGCCATATTCGGGGTCGATCGACAGGCCGAACAGGCCGAGTTCCTTCATCTCAGCGACGAGGTTTGCGGGAATCTCGTCGGCCTCGGCGACTTCGGCCTCGGCGGGGCGCAGCCGCTCGGCGACGAAGCGGCGGACGCCGTCGAGAAGCGCTTCGAAGGTTTCGGGGTCGAGGCTCACAGAGTTAGTAGCCGTTCAACCGCGCCACCCGGTCCGCATGGAACCGCGCGTCGCCGAAGAACTCCTCGAGCGCGCGGTCGCGCTTCATGTAGAGGCCGACGTCGTATTCGTCGGTCATGCCGATGCCGCCGTGCATCTGCACGCCTTCCTGGACGGCGAGCAGCGCGGCGCGCCCCGTCTTGGCCTTGGCGACCGCGACCGCGAGCTCGGCGCGCGGATCGTCATTGTCCATCAGCTGCTGCGCCTTGAGCACGGTCGCGCGGGCGATCTCCAGCTCGCCGTAGAGATGCGCGGCGCGATGCTGGAGCGCCTGGAACTCGCCGATCAGCCGCCCGAACTGCTTGCGCTGCTTCAGATAATCGACGGTCATGTCCATCGCAGCGCCGCCGACGCCGAGCATCTCCGCCGCCGCGCCCACGCGCCCCGTATCGAGCAGTTTTGTCAGCGGCCCCCAACCATGATCGACCTCGCCGATTACCGCGTCGGCGTCGACCTCGACGCCGTCGAACGTCATTGCGCTCGCGAGCGACGAATCGACCAGCCGCTGCGGATCGGCGGACAAACCCGCCGCGTCCTTCGCCACGGCGAACAAGGTGATGCCGTCCTCTTCGCCCGCCGCGCCCGCGGTGCGCGCGGCGACGATCAGCAAGTCGGCGGCGTGGCCGTTGATGACGAACGCTTTCCTGCCCGACAGCCTGAACCCGTTGCCCGAGCGTTCGGCCCTGAGCGCGGTGCGCTCGGGATGATGTTTCGCACCCTCGTCGATCGCGAGCGCGGCGATAGCGTCGCCCGAAGCGATCCTGGGCAGCCATTCGGCCCCGAGTGTCGCGCTCGCTTTCAGCGCTTCGACCGCCGCGACAGCGGTTGTCAGGAACGGCGACGGCGTCAGGTTGCGCCCGATCTCCTCGAGTATGATCCCCGCCTCGACATGCCCGAGGCCGAGGCCGCCGTGCGCTTCGGGCACGATCGCCCCGGTGAAGCCCATCTCGGCGAACTGCTTCCACAGGTCGCGGCTGAAGCCGGTCGCGTCCTTGGCGTCGCGCAACGACCGCAAGTGCTTGACCGGCGCGGCGTCGGCGAGAAACGGACGCGCCGTGTCGCGCAGCATCGCCTGGTCTTCGGTGTGGTAGAGCGGCATTCTACTTTTCTCCCTCT
>JACDGO010000089.1 GCA_013821585.1 Sphingomonadaceae bacterium | reverse complement strand
ATAAGCACCGGCCGGTGCGCGCCGTCCTCCGACCAGATCGCGAGTCCGCGCTCGACCAGCATGCGCGACACATCGCCGAGCGCGGCGCGCTCGCTGCGCAGCTCGGCGGTAATGCGGCGCTGCGCCTCGGCAAGCGTCAGTCCGGAAAGGCGTGCGCTCATGTAGTTGGCGGCTTCGGCGAGCGCGGACGCGTTCATCCCTGCGGGGAGGTCGATCACGCGGTTCTCGACCGAACCATCCTCGCCGACGAGCACCGCGAGCGCCTGCGTCGCCGACAGCGCGACGAACGCGCATTGCCTGAGGCGCAGCTCGCGCGGCGGCACCAGCACGATCCCCGCGCACGCCGAAAGCCCCGACAGCGCCGTCGTCGCCGCCGCCAGCGCATCCTCGACCGGGCCTTGTTCCGACAGGCGCCGCTCGATCATCGCGCGCTCCTCGGCCGACGGCTCGGCCGCCTGCATCATGCCGTCGACGAACAGGCGCAGCCCGCTCTCGGTCGGCATTCGCCCCGCCGAAGTGTGCGGCGCGGCGAGCAGGCCGAGCTCTTCGAGATCCTGCATCACGTTGCGGATCGACGCGGGCGACAGGTTGAGGCCCGAAAGCTTCGAGATCGTGCGCGATCCGACCGGCGTTCCCGAGCCGAGATAGCTTTCGACGACCACGCGGAACACCTCGCGCGCGCGGTCTCCGAGTTCGTGGGCGGGCGCGGTCATGCGCCCTCGCTCAACGCCGCCGCGAGAACAGGATCAGCGCGACGCCGGCGACCGCGAGCAGCGCGCCGTAAACCGCCCAGGGGCGCTGATCGAGCATGAAGCTCGACGCGGGCCAGTGGACATAACCCAAGCCCTGACCGATCCACAGCGCGCCCATAGCGACCGCGAGAACCCCGAGCACCAAGAGCAGAGCCTTCATCGAAAAGTCCTTCCCCGCGGGGCTGGCCGCGCCCCTTTCCTCCCGCTACATGCGCCTGCTTCGAGGACAAGGACAAGCCCCACGATGCGCCATTCCGGCCGCGCCCCCGACCAGATGCGCGCCCTCACGATCGAGCCCGGCTTCACCAAGCACGCCGAGGGATCGTGCCTGATTTCGTTCGGAGAGACGCGCGTGCTCGTCACCGCGAGCGTCGAGGAGCGGCTGCCGCCGTGGCTGCGCAGCAAAAGCGAAGGCTGGGTGACGGCCGAATACGGCATGCTCCCGCGCGCAACGCACACGCGCGGCAACCGCGAAGCCGCTAAGGGCAAGCAATCCGGGCGTACACAGGAAATTCAGCGGCTGATAGGGCGTTCCTTGCGCGCCGTCACGGATCTGAAACTGCTCGGCGAGCGCCAGATCACGCTCGACTGCGACGTGATTCAGGCCGACGGCGGCACGCGCACCGCCTCGATCTCGGGCGCGTGGGTCGCGTTGCGCATTGCCGTCGACAAGCTGATCGCCTCTGGCAAGCTGACCGCCGATCCGATCCGCCAGCGCGTCGCCGCGGTCAGCTGCGGCATTCACGACGGCAATGCGCTGCTCGACCTCGACTATGTCGAAGATTCGAGCGCGGGCTGCGACGGCAATTTCGTGCTGACCGACGACGGCAAGATCGTCGAGGCGCAGGTGACCGCCGAAGGCGCGTGCTACGACGAGGAAGGGCTGCTCCGCCTACTCCGCCTCGCGCGAATCGGCTGCGACGAGATTTTCGCGGCGCAGGCAAAGGCGACCGGGCGGTGACGAAGCTCGCGGCTGGCAAGCTCGTCGTTGCCAGCCACAATCCGGGCAAGGTGCACGAGATCGCGGCGCTGCTCGCGCCCTATGGCGTCGAGCCGGTCTCGGCGGCGTCGCTCGACCTGCCCGAGCCCGAGGAGACGGGGACGACCTTCGCCGCCAACGCCTTGCTCAAGGCGCGCCAGGCGGCCGATCTTTCGGGCCTGCCCGCGCTCGCCGACGACAGCGGGCTGTGCGTCGAGGCGCTCGGCGGCGATCCCGGCATTTTTTCGGCGCGCTGGGCGGGGCCGGACAAGGATTTCGGCATGGCGATGCGGCTGGTCGAGGATCATCTGTCGCGCGCGCCGAAGGGCGCGGGCCGCGACGCGCATTTCGTCTGCGCGCTCGCCTTGTGCTGGCCGAACGGCAGCGAGGTCGAGGTAGAGGGCCGCGTCGATGGTGCGCTCGTCTGGCCGCCACGCGGAAAAAGCGGCTTCGGTTATGACGCGATGTTCGTGCGCGACGGCGATCGCGATACCTTCGGCGAGATCGATCCGGAGGCCAAGCACCGCATCAGCCACCGCGCCGACGCGTTCGCCAAGCTCGTCGCCGCCGTCTTCTAGCGCATCACCTCGCCGACGACGTTCCCGGCGGGCAAATAACGGCATACCAGATAATCGTCGCGCGCGTTCGAAGCGAGCGCGCAGCCGACCTCGGTCGTCCCGGGCCAGACGATCTGCGTATAGTGGCCGACGTCCGACCAGTCACCGGTCGCGCTGACCTCGGGGAATTCGCCCGGCCGGTAATCCGCACGCTCGTCGATCCACGCGTCGGCCATTTCCTCGTAGCGATAGGCGCTGCGCGTGCCCGTGAAGAGATTCTCGCCTTCCTGCACCCGCGCGTTCGCTTGGGGGTCGTGCGCGAATCGCCCGGTCCGCGCGAGAACGGCGGCATAGCCGCGCGCGTCGGCGGCGAGCGCGTCGCTCCACGCGAGCGGCCGCACTCCATAGGCGGCGCGCGCCGCATTGTGCTCGCCGAGCATCGCCTGACGCAGCAACACATCGCCACGCGCGGCCGGCCTCGCGTCCCAGCGTTCCTCTACGGGTGGAGGCTCGGCGCAAAGCATCGTTGGCGACAGGGCGAAGACCGCCGTAAGGAACAAGCGCAGCATCATGTCCACAGCCGCTATCACGCCAGTGCTTAATCGCGCCTCAATCGACGCCCCGCTCGCGCTCTACGTCCACTGGCCGTTTTGCGTGTCGAAATGCCCCTATTGCGACTTCAACAGCCACGTCCGCGTCGAAGTCGATCAGGTCGCGTGGCGCGACGCGCTGCTCGCCGACCTCGCGCACGAGGCGGCGGCACTGCCGGAACGGATGCTCGGATCGATCTTCTTCGGCGGCGGCACGCCGTCGCTGATGCCGCCCGAAACGGTCGCGGCGGTGATCGACGCCGCAGCCGGGCATTGGCGCGTGGACGCAGACGTCGAGATCACGCTCGAGGCGAATCCCTCGTCGGTCGAGGCGGCGCGCTTCGCCAACATCGCCGCGGCGGGCGTCAACCGCGTTTCGCTGGGGCTTCAGGCGCTTGATGACGAGGCCCTGCGGTTCTTGGGCCGCGCGCACGATGTTGCCGAAGGGCTTGCCGCGCTCGACACCGCGCAGGACGCGTTCGCGCGCGTCAGCTTCGACCTGATCTACGCGCTGCCCGGCCAGTCGCTCAGCGCGTGGGAGCGCGAGCTGGCGCGCGCGCTCGGCTTCGGAACCGAACATCTGTCGCTCTACCAGCTGACGATCGAGCCCGGCACGCGCTTCGCGACGCTCGTCCAGCAGGGCGCGCTGACGCCTGCCGATCGCGATCACGCGGCGACGTTGTTCGAGGCGACGCGGGCGATGACCGCCGCGGCCGGCCTCCCCGCCTATGAAATCTCCAGCCACGCCAAGCTAGACGCGGAGAGCCGCCACAATCTCACCTACTGGCGCTACGGCGACTATGCGGGCGTCGGCCCCGGCGCGCACGGGCGGCGCGGCGGCGCTGCCACGGTGCGGCACAGAAAGCCCGAAAACTGGATCGGCGCGGTCGCGCGTAATGGGCACGGGTTGCAGAGCGAGGCGGCGCTAACCCCCGCCGCCCGCGCCGCTGAGGCGTTGCTGATGGGCTTGCGCCTGCGCGAAGGCGTCGATCTCGCCCGGATCGCCGCGGAAACCGGCGTCGCGGTGGGATCGCTGATCGAAGACCGGGCCGTCGCGCGTCTTCCCGACCTTGTCATCCGCGACGGCGACCGGCTCCGCGTCACCGAGCGCGGGGCGCTCCTGCTCGACGCGATCCTCGCCGAGGTGGTGGCCGTTTAGATGTGGAGCGATGTCCGAGGCGGGCAACCCAACGGGCCGTGTCAACGGCCTGCATCGAGGTAGGTGGCGATCTGCCAAATATTCCCCCAGCGGTCGGCAACCGTGGCACGCCGATCCCCCCACGGCATATCGCTCGGCGGCTCGATGATCTTCGCGCCCGCGATCGTCGCCGATCGGAATGTCGCATCCGTATCGGCAACATAGACGTAGAGCATAGCCGGCATGGAGGGCCTCACCCCGCCACCATCGCTGACCATTATGGTCGAGTCGCCGATCTTCAGCTCAACCGGGCGGTCCGGGACAAAATCACCCTGCGCGTCGAACACCTCGCGAATGAAACTGACGAGCCCGGCAACATCCGGCGTAATCAGGCGGGGCGTCACCGTGTGCCGGCTCGCCCGGACGAAATCGCTCATGAGGGTTCGCTCGCCTGAATGGGCAATGTTCCGTCTTGCGAGCCTGCTGGGCGACGCAGGGGAAGCTGGGCACCCAGCTTCACCAATGGCGCAAGCGTGATCAGGAAAAACAGGTGATACCACATCGGCAAGCGCGCCCCGATCTGGATATGGGCGGGAAGGAAGAACGCCAGCATGACGAGCCCGACGATCCACGGCGCCAACTTGCTCGCAGGTGCGATCGCTCGAACCACGGCGCCCGCAGCGAGTGAGGTCACTACGGCAAGGGAAAGGCGCGCGATTTTCATGCCAAGAGTGAATGCCAACGCCGGCTCAGCCTGTGCATAACCTGGGAGAACACGGCGCAACCCGATATCGAGTAGCGTGGCGATCAGCGTCCACGCCACGAGACCACCGATGACCGCAAGGACCGTCCTCCACATGATTTGCCTCCGACTCTTCCCATCCTCGCTCACCACGGGCGGCGAGCACCTGTTCCGTCACATCGAGGAGCAAAGACGGCTTGATCGAAGGTGGCTCGGCGACCTCCTCGCCGATATCGAAGCCGGCAGCCTTCGGGAACAGCAGATTAGTTCCAAGCGGCGTTGATTGGGCCGATAACAGGCATTGCATTTCTTCGCAGGATCCCGGGAGCCGAATTTGGGCCTATGTCCTAGAACCCGTGCGGCGCAGGCGACACCACCGTGAACCCGCCCGGCTGAACCTGCTGCACTTCTAGCGCGCGTTCGGCGATGCCGTCGCGGCCGAAGCGGAACGCGCCGTCGATCCCCGAAAAGCCGCCGGGATCGGTCAACCGAGACGCCGGAAACGCCGTCCCCACCGGCCAGTCGGCGGCGATGCGTGTGACGAGAAGGACCGCGTCATAGCCCAAGCTTGCGAGCCGGTAAGGGCTGCGGCCGAAGCGCACGCGGTATTTCGCCGCGAGCTGGTTGTAGAGCCCGTCGGAAACGCTCGCGAACCACGCGCCCTTCAGCACCGGGCTGTTGGCGAGCGCGCCTTCGGTGTTCCAGAGCTCGGTGCCGAGGATTTTCGCCGAACCGCCGCCCTTGGCGCGGAGCGCCGGAACCGCCTGCACGGCGATGCGGCCCGCGTCGGCGATCAGCACCGCGTCCCACGGCGCGGTCGGTGAAAGGCGCGTGATCGCCGAATTGATCGCGCTCTGGCTGCGGTCGTAGGTCTGGAGCGCGACGACTTTGCCGCCGCCGTCCTCAACCGCGTGGAGGAACGCGGTCGATGCGCGCTGGCCATAGAGCCCCGCCGGGATCAGTCCCGCGAACTTGGTCATGCCGCGGCCGCGCGCATAGTGCACGACGCGCTCGATCGACTCGCCCGGTGTATAGCCCATCACGAAGGTGCCGTTGCCCGCGACGCTCGCATCGTTCGAAAAGGCGATGACCGGCACATGCGCCGAGCGCGCGACCGGGCCGACCGCGCGCGCCTCGTCGGCGGTGAGCGGGCCGAGAATCAGGCGATTGCCCTCGGCGATCGCCTTGCTCGCCGCCGCCGCCGCGCTCGCGCCGGTGTCGTACATCGTGACCCGGATGCGCGCGCCGCCGGTGTCGAGCACCGCGAGGTTCGCCGCGTTCGAGATCGACGTGCCCACTCCCGCATTCGGGCCGCTCAGTGGCACGAGCAACGCGATGCGATGCCGTTCGGCGTCGGACGGGAGCGACGGCCCGACCTGCTCCGGACGCGGCTGCTGGGGCGGCGTCGCGATCGGGCGCGGCGGCGTTTTCGGCACGACCTGGCACGCAGCGAGCAGCGCCACGGCGAGAAGGCCGATCCATTTCCGCACGCGCGCGCCTTGTGCGCCCGCCAACCCCTCTGCCATGACCCTCGACCTTATGAACGCAACCCTGAAGCCCGGCCTCTACATCGTCGCGACCCCGATCGGCAATCTCGGCGATCTGAGTTCGCGCGCCGCGGCGGTGCTCGCGCAAGCCGACCTGATAGCCGCCGAGGACAGCCGCGTGACCGCCAAGCTTTTGCGCCACATCGGCGTCAAGCGGCGGGTGATCGCCTATCACGACCACGTCGGGGAGGGCGTGCGCGATGCGCTTGTCGCGCGCATGGCGATGGAAGCGGTCGCGCTGGTCAGCGACGCGGGTACGCCGCTGATCTCCGACCCCGGCTACAAGCTGGTGCGCGGCGCGCGCGCGGCGGGGATCGAGGTCGTGACGGTGCCGGGACCGTGCGCCGCGGTCGCGGCTCTGACGCTCGCGGGATTGCCGACCGACCGTTTCCTGTTCGCGGGGTTCCTTCCGTCGAAAGCCAAGGGGCGCGGCAAAGCGATCGCCGAGCTGGCGGGAGTGCGCGCGACCCTGGTGCTCTACGAATCGGGGCCGAGGCTGGCGGTGGCGCTCGCGGCGCTCGCCGAAGGTCTCGGAGACCGCGAGGTGGCGGTGGCGCGCGAGATGACCAAGCTGCACGAGGAATGCGTGACCGGTACGCTCTCCGCCCTCGCCGCGCGCTATGCCGATGCGCCGCCGAAGGGCGAAATCGTCATCGTCGTCGCGCCGCCGGGTGAAACGGGGCCTGCCAGCGCCGAGGACGGCGACAAGGCGCTCGCCGAGGCGATGACGCGCCTGTCCCCTGGGCGCGCCGCGAGCGAGGTGGCGAAGGCGACGGGACTCGACCGGCGCACGCTTTACGCGCGCGCGCTGGCTCTCAAGGCGTGAAAAAGCCCGGCGCGCGCCAGCTCGCCGAAAAGCGCGGCCGTCGCGCCGAAACGATCGCCGCGTGGTGGCTGCGCCTGCACGGCTGGCGCATCCTCGCGCGCCGCGTTCGCACACATTGGGGCGAGGGCGATCTGATCGCGCGGCGCGGACGGATCGTCGCCTTCGTCGAGGTCAAGGCGCGGGGTAGCACGTTCGACCTGACCCAGGCGATCGACGAGCGCCGCCTCAAGCGCGTCGCCGCCGCCGCCAGCGCGCTCGCGCCGCGCTATCTGCGCGCCCGCGACGACATGCGAATCGACGTCATCCTCGTCGGCAGCGGCCTGCCGAAACACCTCGCGAACGTCCGGCTCGGCTAGCGCGGCGCCTTTTTCCGGTCGTGCGCCGCGCGGTGCTCGGCGGCGCGCTGCGCCATCGTGTGCGGCAGACCGGCGAGCGTCAGCGAGCCGCCATGCGCCGGATCGAGCAGGTCGAACCGGCGCCCGGCGGCGGCGCGAACCTCGTCGCGCGTGATCGTACCG
>JACDGO010000088.1 GCA_013821585.1 Sphingomonadaceae bacterium | reverse complement strand
GCACACGGTGGCCGGATCTGGGTAACACCAGTCACAGGGGGTGGCACCGCCTTTCATTTCACGCTCGTCCGTGCATCGAAAGCCGCCGATGGCCGATAAACGCATTGTCCACCTCGTCGACGACGAAGACGCGATCCGGCGCTCGGTCGGGTTCATGCTGCGCACCGGCGGGTTCGAGGTGATCGCCTATCCATCGGGCGTCGCCTTCCTCGCCACCGCCGGCAAGGCCGCGCCGGGTTGCGTTCTGCTCGATATCCGCATGCCCGAGGTCGATGGTCTCGAGGTGCAACGCATTCTCGCCGAGCGGGGGATAGCGTTTCCGATCGTCGTGCTGACCGGACACGGCGACATCACACTTTCGGTTCGCGCGATCAAGGCAGGCGCGGTCGATTTCCTCGAAAAGCCGTTCGAAAAAGCGGCACTGCTCCGCGCGATCGAGGAAGCGTTCGCCCAGCTCGGCAGCACACAGATGCATGGACTTGATGCCGCCGCAGCGATGCTGCGCCTGGCCGTGCTGACTCCGCGCGAGCGCGACGTGCTGGTTGGGCTGGTACGGGGCCAGCCGAATAAGATCACGGCGTACGAACTGGGCATCTCGACACGCACCGTCGAGGTCCACCGCGCAAACCTGATGCACAAGCTGGAGGTTGGCAGTCTTTCCGATGTGCTGCGTATTGCGTTCGCAGCGGAGATCGACCGAGACCGCACTTAGGCTATTACGTAAAGACAGGTACCGCGCGATGCGCGATCACCCACGCATGAGAGAACAGGATAGAAGCCCGGCCAGGGCCTCGATTGCGCTGGTCGATGGCGATGCGACCATCCGACACGCGCGCCAGCTCTTGTTGCGCGCCCAGGGCAGCGACGTGCGCGCGTATCCCAGTTGCGCAGCGGCGCTTGCCGATCCAATGGCGATAGCAAGTGACTGTGTCGTGGCCGACGTCGACATGGGCGCCATCGGTGGGATCGACCTGCTCCGCCTGATGCGGGGGAAGGGATGGCATGGGGAGGGAATATTGCTGGCGGACGTTGTTCCGCCCGCGCTGCGCATGATCGGCCTTAACGAGGGTTTCGTCGTGATGCGGCCCGCGGCACTGGACGACCGCCGGTTGCTGATGGCCGTCGATGTGGCACTCAGACGACCCGTTGCGGATTATGCATAGGCGACCGCGCAGGGTTTGTCCGCGAACAGCCGGCCAGCCCCGCTCACGTTCCGCCAATGAGATGCCTTGCCAACTTCGAGATCGATCAAGCCTGCTTCCCGCGCCTGCTCGATGAGCGCATTTGTCGGAAGCTCGGCCGCTCCGTCTTTGCATAGCGACTGAAGTCTGTACCGGGTAGTGTCTCAGTTTGAATTTGGCCGGTGACGCCCGCCGATCAAGCGCCTATATGCTTAGCGGAAAGCATGGAGGCAGTATGGCATTGGCTGACGACATTGAGCTGCTGGTCGGTAAGAGGCCCGGACTGACCGCGGCCCAAATTGCCGAGAGTATCTACGGCGCTGACGGGTATCAGCAAAAGGTCAATTCGACCTGTCGTCGATTGCTGAAACAAGGCCGCGTCATACGCGGCGGCAACGGCTATCAGGCAGACCCCTTTCGCTACCATCCGGGGGCGCATCATGCCTAAAGGTCCGCGTGGAGAGAAGCGCCCCGCCGATGCCATCGGGCGCGCGGTCATGATCGCAAAGATCGCGACCGGTGAGATAGAGGACACGCGCGACCATATCGCCAGCGCCGCTGCGGAGATGGGACGGCGGGGCGGCAAGGCGCGGGCTGAGTCTATGACACCGGAGCGGCGTAGCGAGATAGCGAGAGCAGCTGCCAAACGACGTTGGTCTTAATCCGTCTTGGCAAAGACGTTCACAACGGCCAGCTCCACTCGCTGATCGCCGACGAGAGCGGAGAAATTGATAGTTGTCGGCCCACGCGGCTTGATCTGATAGGGGCCGCCGGTAAGTGGGGCGGTTGCCCATCCGCTTAGAGAAACTTTGGCAGAGAAGTTGACAAATACGTCGTTATTTATTCGATCCTCTAAGATAAAATGCGCGTCGACCTCTTGGTGAAGCTCCGACCTTATATCGATATAAAACGATATTAACCCCGGTATTTCGAAATTGGATATCGCTATAGCATTGCTTGGATAGATTCCCAAACAATATAGCTTTCCGGCCCCTTCAGAGCGGACAATATCGCACACAATAGCGGCGGTTACTTCAAACATCACGGAGCGTCTGTTAACTGATTAAGTGATCTCGTCTGACCGGTCTGATTTACCTCAGAGCTTCTCTGGAGGTTGTGGTCAGAATACGCATCATACGCATCGTAGTTGATTGGCGATGCTCCCTTCAAATCCTTGAGACGAATTTCCACCTCGCCGTCCAATGCGTCCGCTAGATCACCAAATGTTTTAAGCGTCCAATTGCTCGGACCGCTCAGCTTTCGCGATACCCACGCCGGGTCTCTATCCAATCGATCCGCGAGGTCCGATTGGGACAGCCCTTGCTCTCGGCGTAGCCGCCAAAGTTCGCGCACCGCCGCAAAGGCTTTGTCTCGCGCTCTAGCAAAACCGAAGCCGGGAGTGATCGCTTGGTTAGAGAATGAAGTCATCGCGATTCTCCGTCACATATTCGGCGAGCCGAGAACCCACGTGGGGCGGATGATTGACGAACAGGCTGCTCCATTCGTCAACACACTGATTCATAGCGCTATGCCAATTGGCTGAACCCTTTCTTCCAAGGAAAGGACGCGTAAACATTCCAGTCGCGACAAAGGTGTCGGGCTCGCAGAAACGGCCAAAGACGCGGCTCTGAGGAGTCGGATTCGTTACCTTGATTTCCCAAACCTCCGGGGGCGGCCCGCTCAACCTCTTTAAGAATCCGGGGCCAGCTTTAAGTTTGCCGTCGTCATAAATATGATCTCCCGCTGACCACAATGTAAGGGCAGCGTCGATATGACCCCTGCCGGTTAGTAAATTCACGGCCGAGTTCGGGTTCGAATAGGCGGACAGCATATTGGGCGACATGAATAGGCATCTCTTGGCGCGTCCGGTGATGCGAACAGGAACATAGCGCAACAGCAGCCCTTGGTTTTCCAATGATCTGATGATAGTGGTGATTGACATATAAGTCAATTCCCGAATCCCCGAGCGGCGTTTGTAGCGCCAATTTCGCTTTGACCGAACCATCGATTATGCTTGACGCTAAGTAAGAAAGTTCATATGCAATGCGTATGAACAAGCTCCCTCTCGCCAAGCGCACTCAGATCCTCGCCATGCTGTGCGAAGGATCGTCGATGCGGTCGATCGGCCGCGTCGCGGACGTGTCGATCAACACCGTGTCGAAGCTGCTCATCGAAGCCGGGGAAGCCTGCCTCGCGCTGCACGATGATACCGTGCGCAACGTGAAGGCTAGCCGCGTTCAGTGCGACGAGATTTGGTCGTTCTGCCATGCCAAGCAAAAGAACGTCGCGACTGCTAAGGCCGCACCGCAAGGTGCTGGCGACGTGTGGACGTGGACAGCGATCGACGCCGACACCAAGCTGATTGTCTCCTACTATGTGGGCGATCGGTCGGGCGAGAGCGCGATGGTGCTTATGGACGATCTGCGCGCCCGCCTCGCTAACCGGGTCCAGCTCACTACGGACGGCCACAAGGCGTATCTGGAAGCCGTTGAAGGCGCGTTCGGCGGCGACGTGGACTATGCGCAGCTCGTCAAAATGTATGGCCCGACAATCAGCGCGCCGGGCCGCTACAGCCCGGCCGAATGCACGGGCATCAAGAAAATCCGGCGCGAGGGCAACCCGGACGTGGCGCACGTCTCGACGTCGTTTGTCGAGCGCCAGAATCTCACCATGCGTATGTCGATGCGACGCTTCACCCGGTTGACCAACGCGTTCTCAAAGAAGCTCGACAATCACATTCACGCGCTCGCGCTCTACTTCGCGTTCTACAATTTCTGCCGCATCCATAAAACGCTTCGCGTCTCGCCCGCGATGGCCGCTGGCATCACTGATCGCCTTTGGTCGCTGGACGATATTGTGGCAAAGATCGACGCGATGGCACCCGCGCCTAAGGCGCGCGGGCCTTACAAGAAGCGGGCTTGACGACCCGCAATTCCAGCGAGGAAATCCCATGCTTATTGTTGGCGCAATAATCGGAGCGGTCACCGCCTTGCTCGTTTCTGACCTGTGGCGTCGCCATACTGCTCGTCTTAATTATGAGCCTAAACCGCGATATTTCCATCGAAAGACGCAAACCGAATGTCAATTAGTCTGCGTGGCTTCCTTGCACGACCGTCAGGGCGGGATGGCGATTATGATGATGGAATACGACGAGCGTCGGCATGGAGAGCTCAGAAGGTTAGAAGCATGGCCGTCACAAGTTATTGACTCCGATTTTGATCGACTTCCGTAAATTCAAACTGAGACACTACCCTGTACCGGTAAAGTTTGACAAGCCCGTCATGTGAGGCCTTCGAACACTCTCCGGATGCGTTGTCCCGCTGCGAAATCGTCACCGCCAGCCTGTGCCCCAGATAGGCGATCTCGGCTTTAGCTTCGGGCATGTTCATCATTCCTTGTCCGCGGCGAAAGCGCGGTGCGTTCTGTCATTTCCGTGCGCGCGATGATGAAATGATGGACCGTTCCTAACGCTTCCTGCACCTGTCGTCGGGACCGGAAAACTACGTAACAGCGACGTTCGCGCTCAGGCACGGTTGGCGTCGGCGCCGGCGGCCAGCTCGATCACTTCGGCGGTAATCTCTTCCTGCCGCACCTGGCGCTCCTCGGAACACAGAGTCGCGAGCTGGCGAACGACCTGATCGCGCGCCGCAGCCATGGCCACCATCCGCGCTTCGTTTTCGGCCGCGAAAGCGTGGAGCGCGGCATGGCAAAGCTGGGCATGGAGATAATTGGCCGTGAGCCCAGCGAGCAGCGTCTCCGACGCGAGATTGAGCAAGGGCGGAAGGGAATCGTCGGGGTTGGAAAATTTAGCCATGTCGAGCGGCAGCAATTTGTCGCGAATGACGTCGATTGGATGTCCTGGTTCCGAACGCGCGTAAACGACGCTCAGCGTATCGATCTCACCCTTTGCGATCCGCGCGTAAAGCGCTTCGGTGATCCGATCGGCCAGTTTCGGAACTCCGGCGGAGTGTGACGGCAGCGCGCCGACCCAATCCGGAGCGACGCCGCGCTCGGCAACGATAGTGCCACCGCGCGTGCCGACGAGAAACAGGATCGATCCGGAGAGATCGGTTCCGACGGAATCCAGCACACGCTCGCTGAACGCGCCGGCAAATCCCTGCTCGGCAGCGAACACGACGAGCGCCGGACGGACCGGCGTCGCTGCGGCAACTACAGGGTGCGGCATCAGTGCCAGCGCTTGGCAGATGCCTTCGGCGATAACCGTCGCGTAGCTGTCGACGGCCGCGAGTTGTCCGCGCGCCTGCTTTGCACGGGCAGCGGCAATGCCGCGCATTGCCTTCACCACCGCGCCGAGCTGCTGAATGCCGTCGATCTGCGCGCTGATGTCCGAGAGGCGCAGCGTCACGGCGCGAGCGTCTTTGCGGCGTCGGCGGAGGTGAGCGATTTCGCATAATCATCTAGCGCCGTCCGCAGCGCCGCCTTCCCGGCGTCGTCGAGCGTGCCCTTGTCTTCGATCATGTGCACGGCACCCGCCGCATCTCGATCGATCGCTTCTCCCAGCCCTTTCCGAAAGTCGGGGATCGCCTTGAGCGGCAGCGCGTCAAGCAGTCCGGTTTGCACCGCCATGACCAGTGCGACCTGGTTGGCGAGCCGCAGCGGCGCGTGCTGCGTCTGATCGAGGATCGCCCGGATTCGCGCGCCGCGCGTGAGTTGCTGGAGGACCCGCGTATCGAGCATGCCGCCGAACCGAGTGAAGGCTTCGAGTTCGAGGAACTGCGCGTAATCCAACCGAAGAGTCTGCGCCGCGTCACGCAGCGCGTGAGCCATGGTCTTGCCGCCGACCCGGCTCACGCTGGTGCCGACATCCACCGCAGGTTTCTGGCCCTGGTAGAAGAGCTTGGCGTCGAGGACGATCTGGCCGTCGGTGATCGAGATAAGGTTGGTGGGAATATATGAGCTGAGGTTTCCGGCATCGGTTTCCGCGATCGGTAATGCGGTGAGCGAGCCGCCGCCCTTTTCCTTTGACAGTTTTGATGCCCTCTCCAGCAGCCGCGCATGTACGTAGAACACGTCGCCCGGATAGGCTTCGCGTCCGGGCGACTGCCGCGTGAGCAACGCGATTTCGCGGTGGGTCGCGGCATGCTTGGTCAGGTCGTCGAGCACGACCAGCGCATGGCCACCGGAATCGCGGAAATATTCCGCTATCGTCATCGCCGCGAACGGTGCGATCCATTGCAATCCGGGCGAACTGGCGGCGCTCGCGACGACGATGATGCACCGCTCGAGCGCGCCACCGGCCCGGATCGCATCGATCGCACGCCGGACGCTCGAACTCTTCTGGCCGACTGCAACATAGACGGAGACGATGTCACTTGCCTTCTGGTTGATGATCGTATCGATCGCGATCGTGGTCTTGCCGATTGCACGGTCGCCAATGATCAGTTCGCGCTGACCGCGGCCCAGTGCAAACAGCGCGTCGATCGCCACCAAGCCGGTCTGCACCGGCTCGGAGACCAAATCGCGATCGATGATGGCCGGCGCGGGCCGTTCGATGGGCTGGCTCGAGTCGCTGGCGATCGGGCCCTTGCCGTCGAGTGGGCGGCCGAGCGGATCAACCACGCGGCCGAGCAACCCCTTGCCCGTCGGCACCCGTACCACGTCGCCGGTGCCACGCACGCTGTCCCCGGCCTCGACGCCATCGACATCGTCGAGCAGAACGCAGCCGACTCGATCGTCGTCTAGCATTTGCGCGAAGCCGAACTGGCCCTTTTCGAAGCGCAGCAATTCGTCGAGCCGAACGTGCCGCAATCCGGAGACGAGCGCGACGCCGTCGCCGACTTCCTCGACCCGACCGACCTCCTCGGCATGGGCGCCGAGCTTTACGCGAGCAAGGCGGGCGCGAGCCTCCTTCAGCCAGACCTTGGGTGCTGCGTCGGTCATGCCGCGGGCTTTGACATTAGGTCTGCCCGGATGGCGCCGAGATCGGCATGCCAGCTACTGTTGACGATCAGGTGTTCGCCGCGAAGTTCGATTCCGGCGATCAGAGCAGGATCGGTCTTGAACGTGATATGCGGTGCGCCGCCCAGCGCCTTGCCGATCGACGCGATGATGTGCTTTCGCGCCACCGCATCGGGCTTGGATGCGGTGGTCACCTCCAGCCTCGCCTCCGTTGCTCCCGCAGCGTCTCGGGCCGTTTTGGGTAGTTGTCCTATCTCGGCAACGAGCCAGTCAAAGAAGCAGGAATCCACCACGACGCCGTCGAGTCGCGCGACGAGCCGCTGGGCGATGACAACCGCGAGATCGCTCGACCGATCGGCCCAGGCCACCGCTTCCACCTTCGTGTTCTTGGCGGCCGCCGCCTTCGCCGCCGCCTGAAGCACAGCGACTTCGGTCTCGGCTTCGGCGAGCCTTGCGGCGTGCGCCGCCTCCGCCTCCTCATGTGCCGTCGCAAGGACCGCCTCGCGCTCCTTGGCGAACCCGGCACGCGTCTTCTCGACATCGGCGAGCGCGTCTTCGGCCTTAGTCTTCGCCGCGCCAGCCTCGTCTGTCA
>JACDGO010000087.1 GCA_013821585.1 Sphingomonadaceae bacterium | reverse complement strand
GCGCACGCCTGCCCACGTCCCCGGAACATGCTTGGTGAAGGGCGCGATTCCGGGCGCGCCATGCCATTCGAAACGCCAGTCGCCCGCGAGTTCGACGGGCCGGTCGAGCGGACCCCAGCCGCGATAATCGACGACTCCGCCGACGGCGCGCGGCGCGCCCGATGCCACCCGCTCGAAAAAGAACGGCGCGACGAGCAGGCACAGCAGCAAGAGCATGCCGAACCCGAATCCGAGCCGGCGAAGGTGCGCGGCGAGATCGGGATCGGTGAGCGGCTTCATGCGCGGCGCACCAGCCTGACGAAATCATGTGCGGGGCTGCCGGTTCCGGCGGTGCGATACTCTTCGCGCCAGCGCCCGGGATCGAACGGCGGCATGGTCGTGTCGCCTTCGATGCCGCCATGAACCTCGGTCAGCTCGACCGCATCGGCGCGCGCCTCGAACAGCGCAAAAATTTCCGCACCGCCGATCACGAATGCATCCTCGCCGACGATCGCGAGCGCCTGTGCGACATCGCGCACCACTTCGGCGGCCTCCGCTCGCCAATCGCTGTCGCGCGTGAGCACGACATGCCGCCGGCCAGGCAACACCCCCGGCAGGCTCTCGAACGTCTTGCGCCCCATGATCATCGGCTTGCCCATCGTCAGCGCCTTGAAGCGCCTGAGGTCTTCGCGGATGCGCCAAGGAAGCTCGCCGTCGCGGCCGATCACGCCGTTATCGGCGCGCGCGACGACGAGGGTGATCACACCGCCACCTCGGCCTTGATGTGTGGGTGCGCGTCGTAGCCTTCGATCGCGAAATCTGCATATTCGTAAGCCTCGATCGACGGTGCGCGGCGCTTGATGACGAGTTTCGGCAGCGGCCTCGGCGCGCGTGTCAGCTGGAGGCGCGCTTGGTCGAGGTGATTCGAATAGAGATGTGTGTCGCCGCCGGTCCACACGAACTCTCCGGCTTCGAGGCCGCATTGGTCGGCGAGGAGGTGCGTTAGCAGCGCATAGCTGGCGATGTTGAACGGCAGGCCGAGGAAAACGTCGCAGCTGCGCTGATAGAGCTGAAGCGACAGCCGCCCGTTGCCGACCCAAGTCTGGAACAGGCAATGGCACGGCGCGAGCGCCATCTTGTCGTTCTCGCCGGGGTTCCACGCGGTGACGATCTGCCGCCGCGACCCCGGGTTGGTTTTGATCTGGTCGATCAGCCCGGCGATCTGGTCGATATGGCGCCCGTCCGCCGCCTCCCAGTCGCGCCATTGTTTACCGTAAACGGGGCCGAGGTTGCCGTTCGCGTCGGCCCATTCGTCCCAGATGCTCACGCCGTTTTCGTGTAGCCAGCGCGTGTTGGTGTCGCCGCGCAGGAACCACAGCAGCTCGACGACGATCGAGCGCAGGTGGACCTTCTTGGTGGTGACGAGTGGAAAGCCCTTCGTCAGGTCGAAGCGCATCTGGTGGCCGAACACCGAGCGCGTGCCAACGCCGGTGCGGTCGGCCTGCGGGACGCCCTCGTCGAGGATGCGCTGGAGAAGGTCAAGATACTGGCGCACGCGCTCCCCCCTGAAATCCTCCCCGTCGCGAAGCGAAGGGGAGGGGGACCATGCGAAGCATGGTGGAGGGGCGCGAGCGAAGCGAGCTTTGCGCCCCGCCCCTCCGCCGCGCTTCGCGCGGTCCCCCTCCCCGAGTCAAGCTCGGGGAGGAGCGGCGCGCACCCGCGTCCACAGCCTTTCGCGCGGCGCCGGGCTGGCCCGGTTGAGCACCGCCTGCCCGAACGCCTTTGCCACCCAGCCGAGTTTTTGCGCCTTGGTCGTGACCACGCGCCGGTCCCATGCGTGGCTGCCGCGCTTGCGCACCTCACGCGCGATGCCGCCGTAGATACCGGCGGCGGCGAGCACCGCCCAGCGGCTACGAAACGGCAACACCGCCGCGCCGATCCGCGCCGACGCTTCATAATCCTCCGCGAGGTCGGCAAGCCATTTGCCGACCACGCCCATGCGCTTGCGATAGGGCGGGCGCATGTGCTCGCCCGCCGAAAGGTCGAGTTCGCTCAGCCAGTCGTCGGGAAGATAACAGCGGCCGACCGCGTCGTCCTCGCTCAGGTCGCGCGCGATGTTGGCGAGCTGGAACGCGATGCCGAGGTCGCTCGCGCGGTCGAGCGTGTCGCGGTCGTCGGGCGCGACGCCCATCACCACCGCCATCATGCACCCGACCGCCCCCGCGACATGATAGCAATACCGCAACAGGTCCGCTTCGCTCCTCGGCCGCCAGCCGGCCGCGTCGAGCGCGAAGCCCTCGATCACGTCCCGCGCATATTCGCGCGGGATCGCGCATTCGGCCGCGACGACGCCGAGCGCGTCGAACGCCGCTTCGCCGGTGATCTCGCCGGCGAGCGCGCTCTCGGTCAGTTCGCCGATATGCGCGACGCGCGCCGCCATGATCCTGCCCGTCGGCGATGTCGTCGCACGCGCGGCACCAGGCGTAGAGCAGCCACGCGCGCTCGCGCGTTCGATTGTCGAACAACTGGCTCGCGAACCTGAACGACTTGGAGCCGCGCGCGATAGACGCGTGCGCGGCGGCGACGAGATCGCCGCGCGTCACAAATCCTCGGTCTTCATTGCAAGGATCGTCGTGTGCGGGCGGTATGCGGCCATTCGCGCGAGCAGCCCGTCGATCGCGGTGTCGACGATCAATATGTCGCGGTGCTGCGCGCGCAGGAAGCCGACGTTGGCCATATGATCGACGAACGCGATCAGCCCGTCGTAGAAGCCGAGCGTGTTGAGCAGCCCCACCGGCTTTGCGTGATAGCCGAGCTGCGCCCAGCTCATCGCCTCCCACAATTCGTCCATCGTGCCCGTTCCACCGGGGATGGTGACGAACCCGTCGGACAGGTCGGTGAACGCGCGCTTGCGCTCGTGCATTCCCGGCACGACGCGCAATTCTGTCAGCCCGCGGTGCGCGACTTCCGCGCCGACAAGCGCTTCGGGGATCACGCCGATCACCTCGCCGCCCGCTTCGAGCGCAGCGTCCGCGACCGCGCCCATCAGCCCGAGCCGCCCGCCGCCATAGACGACGCCGATCCCGCGCCCGGCGAGCGTTCGCCCGACCTCGCGGGCGAGGGTGATGTAACGGGGATCGGCCGGCGTCGCCGAACCGCAATAGACGGCGACGCGGCGCATCACCGCAGGTCCTCCAGCATCAGCGCAGCGGTCGCCTTCGCGCTCCCGACCACGCCTGGAATCCCCGCGCCCGGATGTGTCCCTGCGCCGGTGAAATAGAGGTTGGGGATGCGGTCGTCGCGGTTGTGGACGCGGAACCACGCGCTTTGCGTGAGCAGCGGCTCGAGGCTGAACGCGCTCCCCAGATGCGCGTTCAGGTCGCGCCCGAAATCGGTCGGGGCATAGTGAAAGCTGGTCACGATGCGGCTTCTAAGGTCTGGGATCAGCCGCCGCTCGATCTCGTCGAGGATGCGGTTCTTGAAGGTCTCACCGACCTCGCCGTCCCAGTCGGCCGGGAATTTGCCCAGATGCGGCACGGGCGCGAGCGCGTAGAAGGTCGAGCAACCCTCGGGCGCCATCGACGCGTCGGTGACGGTCGGATGGTGGAGATAGAGCGAGAAATCCGCGCTTAGTACGCCGTGGTCGTAGATGTCGGCGAGCAGCCCTTTGTAGCGCGGGCCGAACAGGATCATGTGGTGCGGGATGCCCGGCCAGCCCCCCTTGATCCCGAAATGCACGACGAACAACGACGGCGAGAAGCGCTTGCGCTGAAGCGCCGCGCCCGCGCGCCGCCCGCGCGCGGAGCCCGAAAGCAGGTCGCGATAGCTGTGGACGACGTCGGCGTTTGATGCGACCGCGTCGGCGTCGGCGCGCCAGCCGCTCGCGGTGCGAACGCCGGTCGCGCGGTCGCCCAATGTCTCGATTTCGACCACCGGATCGCCGAGGCGGAGCGTGCCGCCCAATCGCTCGAACTGCGCGACCATGCCTGCGATCAGGCGGTTGGTGCCGCCCTTGGCGAACCATACACCGCCGTCCTTCTCGAGCTTGTGGATCAGCGCGTAGATCGCGCTCGTCGTCATCGGGTTGCCGCCGACGAGGAGGGTGTGAAAGCTCAGCGCCTCGCGCAGTTTTTCCGACTTCACGAAGCTCGACACGATCGAATAGACGCTGCGCCAGGCCTGATATTTCACGAGCGCGGGCGCCGCGCGGATCATCGACGCGAAGTCGAGGAACGCGACTTGCCCAAGTTTCTCATAGCCCTCGCGATAGACGCCCGCGCTGTATTCAAGGAACTTCGCATAGCCGGCGACATCCTCCGGGTTCAGCTTCGCGATCTCGGCGTGCAGCGAGGGCTCGTCGTTCGAATAGTCGAAGCTCGTCCCGTCGGGCCAGTTGAGGCGGTAGAAGGGCGTGATCGGCAGCAAGGTTACGTCGTCGGCCATGTCGCGGCCAGCCAGCGCCCACAGCTCCTTCAGGCAATTGGGGTCGGTGACGACGGTCGGCCCCGCGTCGAACACGAAGCCGTCGCGCTCCCAATAATAGGCGCGGCCGCCCGGCTTGTCGCGCGCCTCGACGATCGTCGTCGCGACGCCCGCCGATTGCAGGCGAATGCCGAGCGCGAGGCCGCCGAAGCCGCTGCCGATGACGATCGCGCTTTTCACCCCGCGAGCGCCTTCAATGCGCGGCCGATTGGCACCGGCGGCTTTCCTGCGAGGATGCGCATGCGGTCCCCTAACGTCGATCCGCCCGCATAGAAACGGGCGATAAGGACGGGGCTCAGCCGATAGAATCGTTCGAGCACGCGATAGCGCGCGGGCGGATCGGCGGCGCGGAACAGCATCTTCGACAGCATCCGGTAGAAGCCGCCTGCCTTCCAGTTCGCGCGCGCATAGGCGTATGACGCGAGGGCGAGGCTCGCCCCATCGATCCGCTCCTGTCGCGCGAGATGAAGCGCGAAGTCGACAGCCCTGGGGAGAGAATAACTGGTCAGCGGATGGAACAGTCCGGCGCGCACGCCCGCCTTGGCGAAGCCGTCGCCGGTCGATCGCCAATAGGCGTCGAAGTCGCCGCCGATCACGACCGGGAGCACACCCGTCTCCTCGCGGCCCCGTGCTGTCACGCGCCAGCCGCGCACGGTCGCATAGGCGTCGATCCGCGCGCGCACCGCCGCCACGTCGAGATCGGGCCCGTCGCTGTAATAGGTGTCCTCGACGAACACGCGGGCGTCGTCGAACGGCAGCAGATAGACGAAGCGATAGCCGTCGACTTGCTCGACTGTCGCGTCCATCACCGCCGGCAGCGCGACGCCGTGGCCGCCCTCGACGGTCAGCAGCTGCCCGACGAACTTCTGCCAGCCGCAATCGAGCGTCGAGAGATCGCCCCCGCCGCGCGCGTCGATGACGGCTCCCGCGGCGATCGTCCGGCCGCCCCTCAGGGTGACGCGCGTCACGTCATGGTCCGCGACTTCGCCGCGGACGATATCGGGGACACGTGCGCGAACCGCTGCGTCGAACTGTTCGGACTCGATCGCGTTATAGCCTTGCGCGAAGCCGCGCCGGTGCGCGGGGAAAGCCACGTCATAGCCCGGCCAGCGGTGCGAGATAAGCGGCTCGACCAGCCAGCGCGCGTCCTCGGATACGTCGCTGTCGAAGAACGACCAGATGTGGTTGCCGCCGATCCGCGCGCCCGCCTCGACCACGTACACCGACACGTCTGGCCGCAGCGTCGCGAAGGCGAGCGCGATCAGTCCGCCCGAAAGCCCGCCGCCGAGGATGGCGAGATCGCAAGTGTCGGCGGCGGCCATAGTCGCCGCAGCCTATGGCAGAACATCCCCGCAGGCGCAGCCCGATTAGCGCGGGCGTCAGGCGCTCGCCTGCCGGAGTTCGCGGCTTGCCGCCGCATCGACTCCGCGCCCCGCCGAGCGGTCGAGCGGTCCGGGCTCGTCCCACGCGCCTTCCGGCCGGATCAGGATATGCGGCGGCAGGCCGATCGCAACGACTTCGCTAGGCGGATCGAGGTCTCCAACCATCTCGAAATACTCGATGCCGGAAAAGATGAAGGAGGGCCGCCCCGGAATCGCGGTATATCCGAGCCGCGTCCAGAACGGGATCAACGCGCGGCTGGCATGACCATAGCCGCGACGAAAACCCTTTTTCCGCGCATAGTCCATCGCCGCGCGGGCGAGTCGTATGGCGAGCCCGTCGCCGCGGAACTCATGGCGCACGGCGAGCCGCTCGATCTTCACGAAATCGCCGAAGAAGCGCACGCGGATGCAGCCGGCGGGCTCGCCGTTCACCTCCGCGAGGATATGGGCGGCGCAAAAGTCGTTGCCGTCGAACTCCTCATCATAGGGGCAGTCCTGCTCGTGCATGTAGGCCGCCGCGCGAATCGTGAAGACCTTCATGACATCCTCAATAGTGCGGCTGACCCGGGTTGTGATGCGTGAGGGCGGCGCTGGCCGCTTTGCAGTACGACGCGCGCGAAACACGACGAGCACGTCCTCCGCCGCTCGCGGGTAATGGTCCTGCGCCGACTCAAAACCGAGCGATGCGAACAGGCGCGCGGCAGGAGAATTGGCTGCGCTCGTGAACAGCGGCACGCCTTCGGGCGCGATCTTCTGAAAATGCGCGGCGATCGCCGAAATTGCGGGAATGAAGCTGCCGGGCGAATAAAGGCACCAGATGTAAAGCGCGGCTGGCAGCTCGTTCGCACGGCAGAGCAGCGCCGTGTCGGGATCGCGCCGGTTCAGACGACCCTCGGTCAGTGCATCGAGTCCGGCGGCGTTGAGCGGCAGATAGGCGAGAAAAGGCGAATCGCGCTCTGGTCCGCGATCGACGACCCTGAGAACTTCCGGGTTGTGCGCGAGGACGCGCGCCAGCGCTGCGTCGTCGGCGACCGCGCCCAGGACACGCCGGAGCTTGCGCGCCAAGAAGCGCGCCTCCTCAATACCGACCGCTCGCGAGTCGAAATATTCACGATGGCCGCGCCGCTCGATAAGCGCTTCGAAGCGCTCGTTGAACGCAACGGACTTGTAGCTGATCCTTTCTGTCGCTAGTCTGTCGATGACAGTCATGATGTCGTCCTTTCCCGGGCAAAAGAGTGTCCGTTTCGGGGAAATACTTAGTGATTAATTCCCGCAGGAACGTTGTCCAAAGTCTGCAACCGGCTATGCAGGTTTTGGCACAGCAACCGCGCCGCGCCGCGCCGCTTGACCGTTTGTCGTGGGATCATCTGCGACTGCTGCTCGTGCTCGCCGAATCCGGGAGTTTTCGCTCGGCCGCGCTCGTCGCCGGGGTTTCGCTCAACACGCTGCGCACCAAGATCGACCGGCTGGAGTGCCAGATCGGAGGGCAATTGATCGAGCGGAGCGTTGAGGGCGTGCGCTTGACGCAGGACGGAAGCGAACTGGTTTCAATCGCGCGTGAGATGCGCGCGCTGGGCAAGACCGCCGAGCGCGTTCAGATCGGCGCCGCGGCCGTACGCGACACCCAGATCAAGATTGCCGTCACCGAGGGGCTCGGCACCTTCTGGCTAGTGCCGCGCGTCGTCGCCTTTCGCGAGGAGAACGCCGACATCCAGATCAACCTGCGCTGCGAAATGACGACGCCCGACGTGCTGTTTCGCGATGTCGATATCGCCGTCCAGTTGGTCAAGCCGACGAACCCGAACCTGATCGTTCAGCGTGTCGGTACGCTGCATATCATGCCGTTCGCCGCCGACAGCTATTTGCGCGCCAACGGCACGCCCGTCTCCGTCGAAGATGCACAACGCCATACGCTCGTCTGGCTGGACGGCGACCAGG
>JACDGO010000086.1 GCA_013821585.1 Sphingomonadaceae bacterium | reverse complement strand
ACCGAGGCGCGGCAGTTGCTGTTCGCGGCGCTGCTGCTCGCCGACGAATTGTCCGAGATGGCGGGCGGCGCGATTCCCGCGCCTCCCGCCGACCCGCGCATCGCCCCCGCGCTCGACACGCTCGCCGCGCGAATCGAAGCGGTCGCCGACGCCCTTGAGGGCAAGCCCGCGGCGTCCTAGATACAGAGTCGGCGGGCACTGCCCGGTACGAGCTCGATGAACATCCCTGAGGCTATTTATCATCCAAGGGGGCTGTCCCTGCCCGGGCCCTGGCCCGACGCACATGGTTCCCACCTGACGTTAGGGCGTCAGAGGATATTCGGAGCAAACGGCCATGGCGGTCCCGTCACCGTCCAAGGCGGAATTGAGACGAACGCTCAAGTCTCGCCGCCAAGCCTTCGTCGCGGCGATTCCCGTGGCCGAGCGATGCGTGGCGGCGGCGGTGCTGCGCGCGATCGTCCTGCCGCGGATAATGGACGCGGGCATTGTCGCCGCCTATCTGCCGATCGGCGCGGAAATCGACCCGCTGCCGCTGATCCGCGCGCTCTCTTCCGACGGCCGGAGCATCGCCTTGCCACATGTCACCGGGCGCCTCGGCGCGCTGCGCTTCCTGCGCTGGGCGCCCGGCGATCCGCTGGTCGCCGGTCCGATGGGATTGTTGCAGCCTGAGGCTGACGCCGACGCGGTCGCGCCCGACGCGATATTGGCCCCTCTGCTCGGCTTCGATGCGACGCTCCATCGCATCGGCTATGGCGCGGGCCATTATGATCGCGCCTTTGCCGCGCATCCGGACGCGCGGCGCATCGGCCTCGCGTGGAGCTGTCAACGCGTCGAGGCGATCCCGCGCGACGGCTGGGACGTTTCGCTCCACGCGGTCGCGACCGAGCGCGAATGGATCGGCGGATGAACGATCCGAGCTGGCGCAAGCCCGCAGGCGTGCTGTTGATTCTCGCATGGATCGTCCTGTGGGCGGCGCTGGTGCTGAGGATCCCCCGTCCCGCCGCCTGGCCGCTCCAGCTCGCCTGGTTCGCGGGCGCGGGGCTGATCTGGATCGCGCCGCTAAAACCGCTCCTCCGATGGATGGAAAGCGGAAAGTGGCGCGAGTGACGGGGCTCGAACCCGCGACCTCCGGCGTGACAGGCCGGCGCTCTAACCAACTGAGCTACACCCGCATCCCGTCCTTGATCGTGGCGGGCCGACGGCCCGACGCGTGAATCAAGGTCGCAGTGATCCGCGAAGGGGGGCGCGTTAGTCGCGGCCCCTTGGGCTGTCAACACGCCGTCAGGGCGCGGGCGGCGTCTCCGGGCCGTGCGTCAGCGTGCCGTCCTCGAACAGAAATCCGGCGATGTCGGGCTTGCCCGCCGCGCCCGCGATCGTCTGGAGAATGATCAGCAGCGGCACCGCGAGCAGCGCGCCGAGCGGCCCCCACACCCACGCCCAAAAGCTGATCGAAAGCAGGATCAGCACCGGGTTGATCGTCAGCCGCCGCCCGACCATGAACGGGGTGAACGCGTTCGCCTCGATCAGGTGCAGCCCGACCATCAGCGCGGCCGGGATCAGCGCGAGCTTCACGTCGGTGAAGCTCATCAGCCCGCCGAGCGTCAGCAGCACCGCGGCGAAGATCGGCCCGAGATAGGGAACATAGTTGAGGAAGGCGACGATGCCGCCCCACATGAGCGGCGACGGCATACCGATCGCCCACAGCACTCCGGCGACGATCAGCCCCAGGCCGATATTGATTAGCGTGATCGTCCCGAGATAGGCCGACGTCGAATCGACGACGTTCTGGATCACGCGCGCGGTCGCCATCGCGCCCGAAAAGCTGCCGCGGCTAGTGATCGTCCGCCGCCGCAGCCGCGTCCATCCGGCGAGCATGAAGAAGATCAAAAGAAGAGAAAAGAACATTTGAATCAACGCTAAAGGAGCGGACGTTGCGGCCAGTTCGAGGATAGAATTGGGCGGCGCGACCGCCGTGGTCTGCGAACTGCGGATCTGCGTGTCGCTCGCCATCGTCTTGACCGCGCGATCGACGAAGTGCTGCAGATTGTCGTAAAGATCGAGCAGCGGCGCGATGTTGTTCTGGATGCGCATCAGCCGTTGCGGCAGGAGCTGCACCCATTCGGTCGCGGGCACGACGATCGCCGCGAGCGCGATGTTGAGCACGAGCAGAAAGCCTAGTACGCAGATCAGCGCGGCGAGGGTCGAAGGCGCGCGGCGGCGCTCGAGCGCCTCGAGCAACGGCACCAGCGCGATGGCGATGACGAGCGACGCCGTCACCGGCAGAAAGAACTCGCGTCCCGCCGACAGCGCGAAGGGAAGACCGAGCGCGAGACCCACCCCCGCCATCAACGTGAGCGCGGCGAGCAGCCGGTCGCGGCGCAACATGATCGCGGCCTCGTCGTCGGGCGCCGGGGCGACGGGCGTGGACGGTGTCGAAGTGACGTCACCCTCGGCCAACCACCGTCTCCCTTAACCATTCAAGCGCTTGACGCGCCACATGCAACGCCGCGGCGCGCGCGGTCGAATGGCGTCATGCCACGAAGCGCCGCTTTACGGAATGTTTACCGCACAAAGCGCATGGGCCTCCCGACGAATAAAGATTTGTCACAGGAAACATGATGCTCAGCGGGACCAACTGGTCGATTGTCAACGTGCGCTTGAGCGCCGCGCTGCCGCTCGCCGTCGCCTCGGCGACGATCGGCTTCGCGACCCCGGCGCACGCCGTCGGCACCGCCGCCGGCACGACGATCAGCAACACCGCGACCGCCACCTATAGCGATGGCGGCGGCAATCCGGTTTCGGTGCCGTCGAACAAGGTCGACCTGCGCGTCGACGAGCTGCTCGACGTGACCGTCGCCTCGGCCGATCCCGGCGACGTCCAGGGCGCGCCCGGCGCGACCAATCGCGTGCTGAGCTTCACCGTCACCAACAAGGGCAACGGCTCGGAAGGCTTCCGCCTGACACCGCTGAACGCGATCGGCGGCGACGCCTTCGACCCCGCGACAACGTCGGTCGTGCTCGATAGCAACGGCAATGGCGTCTATGACGCGGGCGTCGATACCGTCTACGCGGCGGGCTCGAACGACCCTGTGCTCGCGCCCGATGCGTCGATCCGCGTTTTCCTGCTCTCGACCATCCCCGCCTCCGCAACCGACGGACAGCGCGGCGAAACCGATCTGAAGGCGGCCGCCGTCACCGGCACCGGCGCTCCGGGAACGACCTTCACGGGTCAGGGCACCGGCGGCGGCGACGCGGTCGTCGGCGCGACCGGCGGCGACGGTCAGGACAAGGGCTTTTACGTGGTCAGCAGCGCGACCGTCGCGTTCGTCAAGAGCGCGGCCGTCGCCGATCCGTTCGGCGGAACCAAGTCCGTTCCCGGCGCGATCGTGACCTACACGCTCGTCGCGACCGTCAGCGGTTCCGGATCGCTCGCCAACCTCGCGGCCGCGGATCCGATTCCCGTCAACACGACCTACCAGCCCGGCACGCTGACCCTGCAAGGGGCAGCGCTGACCGACGCGACCGACGGCGACGCGGGCGAAGTTCCCGCGAACGCCAACGTCGCCGTCCGCTTCGGTGCCGTCGCCGCCGGCCAGACGCGCACCGTCACCTTCAAAGTCAAGATCAACTGAAGCGAAAGGAATCCCCAATGACCAAGCTTCTCATTGCGCTCGTTGCCCTCCTCGCGCCCGTCGCCGCGCATGCCGCGAACGACGTCGCGCTGACCAGCGAGGTGTTCGTCGAAAAGGCGGTTCCCGACGCCGCCGGCCGCACGCGGCTGGTGCTCGAGCCGCCCAAGGTCGTCGTTCCCGGCGACCGGCTCGTGTTCGTGCTCGGCTACAAGAATCTGGGCCGCGCGCCTGCGGCCGACTTCGTCGTGACCAATCCGATGCCGAGCGCGGTCGCCTATCAGGGCGCGGCCGACGGCGCGGCGATGGTTTCGGTCGACGGCGGCCGCAGCTGGGGCGCGCTTCCCGCGCTCAAGGTGCGCGGCGAAGGCGGCGTCGTCCGCGCGGCGCGCCCGGAGGACGTCACGCACGTCCGCTGGGCGATGAAGATGCCGATTCCGGTCGGCGCGGCCGGCAAGCTCAGTTTTCGCGGCGTCGTTCGATAGCCGCGCGTGACCCGCATTCGGACGCCAGCGGGGTGGGGAACGGCGTCCAGGAAACGGAAGTGAATTGAAGATGATCAGGACCAGGAAGCTGCTGGCGGGCGCCAGCCTCGTCGCGTTCGCGGCCTTTACCGGCACCGCCGCGCAGGCGGCCGGTACGGCGTCGGGCACGACCATCACCAACACCGCGACCGTGAACTATCAGGTCGGCGGCGTCGCGCAGACGGCGGTCAACGCGTCGACGAGCTTCACCGTCGACCGCAAGATCAGCCTGACCGTGTCCGACGCGAGCGCCTCGACGACGACGGTCGCGCCGGGGCAGACTGCGGCCGTTACCGCCTTCACGGTCACGAACACGTCGAACAGCGTGCTCGATCTCGGCCTGTCGGTCGCGCAGCAGGCCGGCGGCGCCGCGCCGCACGGCGGCACGGACAATTTCGACGTGACCGCGCCGGCGCTGTTCGTCGACACCAACGGCAACGGCGTCTACGACGCCGGCACGGACACCGCCGTCACCTTCCTCGACGAGGTCGCGGCGGATGCGTCCAAAACCGTCTTCGTCGTCGCCAACGTCCCGGCGGGCCGTGTCAACGGCGATATCGCGGCCGTAACGCTGACCGCGCAAGCGCGCGACGGCGGCTCGGCGGGCGTTCAGGGCGCGGTCTCCACCGAAACGGCGGGCGCGAACACGGCGGGCGTCGACACGGTGTTCGCCGATACGGCGGGCGCGACCGACGCCAACCGCGACGGCCAGTTCTCGGCGAAGGACGACTATACCGTCGCCGCCGCGGCGTTGACCGTCACCAAGATCAGCAAGGTGATCTCCGACCCGTTCAACGGCGCCGCGAATCCCAAGCTGATCCCGGGCGCGGTCGTCGAATATTGCATCCAGGTCGCCAACGCGGCGGGAGGCACCGCCGCGACCAGCGTCGCCATAACCGATGTGGTTCCCGCGCAGACGACATACAGTGCCGCGTTCGGCATTTTCCTCAACGGAACGGTGACGGCCGGCTCATGCAACGCCGACGGCGTGGCGGGCGGAAGCTACGTCGCGCCGACCGTTTCCGGGACGATCGCCTCGATCGCCGCCGGCGCGACGCGGACGCTCTATTTCCGAGCGACCATAAACTGATGCGGGGCCGGGGGCCGGCAATGGGGATTCCCGGCGCCCGGAGCACCCGCTCGCGGCGTCCCTGCCTTCGGGCGGGGACGCCGTTTGGGCATTTTGGAGGGGACGAACGCGCGTCACGCCAGCCGGTCGATCGGATCATCGACGGTTTTCGCCGCTAAGAGGCGGCGTTGCGCGCGGTCACAGCATGGCCAGCAGGATTGACCAACTCAAGGCGCTGATCGCCGCCCTCGCCGCCCTGGCCTTGCCCATGGCGGTTTCTTCGGCGCGCGCGCAGACGATCAGCAACACCGCGACCCTGAGCTGGAGCGCGGGGGCGGCGACGATCGTGCGCCAGTCGAACCGCGTCGACCTGATTGTCGAGCGCCCGGTGGTGCCGCTCACCATGACGACGTATCGTTTCACAGGCGGGGGCAATGCGCAGCCGCTTCCCGTCCCCGACACGATCTGCCGCAGCAGCGCGGGCGATACCTCGATCACGCTGGCCGGCGCGTTCGCCGGCGTCGCGCGCAGCCCCGCCTCGGTCCAGCAGACCGGCCAAATCCGCGCGGGCGAACCGCTGATTGTCGGCATCGCGTCGACGGCCGACAATCGCGACCCCACGGCGATCGACACGCTCGCGGCGACGCTGACGACGCCCGGCGGCGACGCCGAGACGCTGGTGTTGCGCGAGACGAGCGTCAACAGCGGTCAATTCGTCGGCGTCGTGCCAACCAAAGCGGCACCCCCGGCGCCAGTTCAGGGCGATTGCAGCCTGTCGCTACGGCCCGGCGACACGCTGACGCTCTCTTCGCTCCGCGCGACCAACGGTTCGCCGCTAGCGACCGCGCCGATCGAGGTGCTCGTCGATCCGTTCGGCGTGGTGTTCGACAGCGGCGACGGCGCGCCCGTCGCCGGGACGCGCGTCACCCTGGTCAACGCGGACAGCGGCGCGCCCGCCGCCGTGTTCGGCGACGACGGCTTCTCGGCTTTTCCAGCCACATTGGTTACAGGATCGACCGTGACGGACGCCGCGGGAGCGAGCTATGCCTTCCCGGCCGGCGACTATCGCTTCCCGTTCGTACGCCCTGGCCGATACCGGCTGATCATCGAGCCGCCGCAACCCTATACGAGCCCCTCGACATCGACGCCCGCCGACCTCGCGGCGCTGCGCAGGCCCGACGGCCTGCCTTTTACGTTGAGCGACGCGTCCTATGGCGCGGCCTTCATGCTGGTCGACCCCGCACCGGTGCGGATCGACGTGCCGGTGGACAAGCCCGGAGGCGCGATCACGATCACCAAAACGGCGTCGACGGCGGTCGCGGTCCCAGGCGATGCCGTGCAATACAGTATTCATATCACCAACACCGACGCGACGCGCGCGACGGGCGCGGTCACGCTAACCGATCACCTCCCCGACGCGATGCGGCTAAAGCGGAATTCGGTTCGCTTCAGTGGAAGCTTGCGAACCTATTCGGTAAGTACTGACGGCCACGAGCTCACCGTCGCGCTGCCCCCGCTCGCGGCGCGCGCCGCGGCTGTCGTCACCTATCTGCTCGAGGTTCGTTCCGACGCGCAATCGGGCGAGGCGATGAACCGCGCGCAGGCGCACGACACGCGCGGCGCGATCAGCAGCATCGCCGACGCGGCGGTGCGGATCGCGCGCGACGACATCGCCGATCGCATGACGATCATCGGCCGCATCGCCGATGGCGGCTGCGCGGTCGATCCCGCCGAAGCGCGCGGCATCGGCGGCGTCCGCGTGATGATGGAGGACGGCAGCTACGCCGTCACCGGCATCGACGGCCGCTATCATTTCGAAGGCGTGCTTCCCGGCACGCACGTCGTCCAGGTCGATCCGTCGACGCTCGGCCCGCACCTCGTTCCCGCGGATTGCGCGCGCGACGCGCGCTCGGGCGGCAGCGCGATCTCGCGCTTCGTCGAGGGCCAGGGCGGCAGCCTGATGCGCGCCGATTTCCGCGCTCAGGCGGGAACGAACGCCACGCTTCCGGCCACCGCCGCGACACGCGCCCGTGAGATTCCCGCGACCGACGCCGCCGCCGCGGGCGCCGAACGCGACTGGTTCGTCGGGCAGGCGCCGGGCGTCGGCTGGCTGTTCCCCGAAGCCGATCACAACCCGCGCGCCAAGGCGATCCGCGTCGCGATCAAGCACCTGCCGAGTCAGAGCGTCGCGCTGTTCGTCAACGGCAAGCCCGCCGAGCCGCTCGCGTTCGACGGCACGCGCAAGAACGGCGATGGGACGGTCGCGGTCAGCCTGTGGCGCGCGCTCGATATCGGCAACCGCGACACGCACCTGACCGCGGAAGTTCGCGACGCGAGCGGCGCGGTGGTCGAGCGGCTCGCGCGCACCGTCCATTATTCGTCGAGTCCCTTGCACGCCGAGTTCCTGCGCGACCGCTCGGTGCTGATCGCCGACGGCATCACCCGGCCCGTCGTCGCTATCCGCCTCACCGATCGCGACGGCCGGCCGGTGCACCACGGGCTGGTCGGCGACTTCTCGGTTCCCGCGCCCTATTACCCCGCGGTCGAGGCCGACGCGCAGGCCGCGCGT
>JACDGO010000085.1 GCA_013821585.1 Sphingomonadaceae bacterium | reverse complement strand
CAACCACGTCGGCTTCACGTCGTCGATCCAGGCCAAGGATCGCCCGGCGTTGACGGCACGGCTCGAAACGATGATCGAGGCGCCGGGCTTCACTGGCAAGGCGCCTGGCGGGCCGAGCCGTTGGACCAACGCCCGGTCCGCCGAATGGCAGCCATTACGGCCCGAAATCGTCGTCGAAGTCCGGTATAATCAGGTCACGGGCGACCGCTTCCGTCATGGCACGAGATTGCTGCGGTGGCGCCCCGACAAGGCGCCCGAGCAATGCGGGATGGAGCAATTGCACCACGAGTTGCGCCCGGCCGAGCTTGCCGATGTGATCGCAGCCTAGTCGCGCATTCTGCGGACGGGGTCACGCGATCAGCGTCGCAATGGAACGACCCGCCGCGGTGCGAATTGAAAGACAGCACAAAGGGGATCAAGCGACGGTGGCGCGAACAAATGGAGCGGCGACGACGCGGCGAAAGCCTCCGCTACCGGCCAATCTCGCCGCTCTACCGCCGCCGTTCCGGCCCGTCCAGCTCGCGACGCTTGTCGATCACGTCCCATCGGGTAACCGTTGGCTCCACGAATTGAAATTCGACGGCTATCGCTGCCTGCTGAGCATCGGCGGCGGCATTGCTCACTCCTTTACGCGATCGGGGCTCGACTGGACCGACCGATTCGCATCGGTCGTCGCCGACGCTGTTGCGTTGAATGCGCGATCGGCGCTTATCGACGGTGAGGCAGTCGTGCTCGATGCGGACGGCAAGACAAACTTTCAGTTGCTGCAGGCGGCGATCAAGGGCGATCCGTCGGCCATCCAATTCTACGCTTTCGATCTGCTCGAACTCGACGGCGCGGACCTGACCGCCCAGCCTCTCGTCGAGCGCAAGGCAAAGCTGGCCGCATTGCTCGACGGCCATGCCGGTGTGATTCACTATTCCGACCACATTGTCGGTCAGGGCGAGGCGCTGTTCGACAAATTCTGCGGCGCGGGGCTGGAAGGCGTCATTTCGAAGCGCGTCGACGCGCGCTACGTCGGCTCGCGCAACGGGACTTGGCTCAAGACCAAGTGCATTCGCCGCCAGGAGTTCGTCGTCGTCGGCTGGACGCCGTCCGACAAGACGCGCGGGTTCCGCTCGCTGCTGCTCGGCGTCAACGAGGACGGCAAGCTGCGCTATGCCGGCAAGGTCGGCACCGGCTTCGACACCGGCGAGATGTTTCGGCTCGTCGAACTTATGAAACCGCTCGTGAGGAAGGCGGCTACGGTCGATGCGCCGCGCGCGGCGGTGCGCGGCGCGCACTGGATCGAGCCCAAACTGGTCGCCGAAATCGCATTCATGGAGGTGACCGGCGACGGGGTGTTGAGGCACTCAAGCTATATCGGATTGCGCGAGGATAAGAAGCCAGAGGCGGTAATCGTCGAGCGCGAAGCGAAGACCGAAGAGGTCAAGCTTGATGCGCCGTCGTCCGTCGCGATCACCAACCGCGACCGCATCATTGATCCGGATTCGGGCATTACCAAGGGCCAGCTCGCCGATTACTATGAAACCGTCGCGCCCGTTATGCTCCCGTGGGCCGGCGGTCGGCCGATCAGTCTCGTTCGCTGTCCCCAAGGCCGCGCCAAAAAATGCTTTTTCCAGAAGCACGACGCCGGCACATTCGGGACGCACGTCCACCATGTCGGCATCAAGGAAAAGGACGGCCACGAGGAGCCCTATCTCTTTCTCGACGACGCCGACGGATTGCTGTCCTGCGTGCAGATGGGGACAATCGAATTTCACGGCTGGGGTTCGCGCATCGAGGACGTCGAAAAGGCGGACCGGCTGGTGTTTGATCTCGACCCCGATGAGGGCCTCGGCTTTGAGGCCGTGCGCACAGCTGCATTTCACTTTCGCGATCTGCTCAAGCAGGTCGGGCTTGTGACCTTTCCGATGGTGACCGGGGGCAAGGGCATCCACGTGGTCGCGCCGCTGACTCCCAAAGCGGAGTGGCCCGAGGTGAAGGACTTCGCGCACCGGCTTGCGATCGCGGTCGCGCAGAACGACCCGAACAATTTCACCGCGGCGCTTCCCAAAGCGCAGCGCAAGGGTCGCATCTTCGTTGATTATCTCCGCAATCAGCGCGGTGCGACGGCCGTCATGCCTTACGGAGCGCGCGCCCGGCCGGGAACTCCGGTGGCGGCTCCCATCACCTGGAAAGAGGTGGAGACAATCGACAAACCTTCGCACTGGCATGTCGGCGACGGTGCGGAGCTCGTGCGCCGCGCGCAGTCCAAGGCGCTAAGCGGCTGGGGCCGCGCCGATCAGACCCTGCCGACCGTGTGACATGAAGCTCGCCACCTACAATGTGAACGGCGTCAATGGCCGTCTCCCGGTCCTGTTGCGCTGGCTTGAGGCATCGCGACCCGATGTCGTTTGCTTGCAAGAGTTGAAAGCACCCGAAGACAAGTTTCCCGAAGCTGCGATCAACGATGCAGGCTACGAAGCAATTTGGCACGGACAGAAGAGCTGGAACGGCGTCGCGATCCTCAGCCGCGTCGGAAAGCCGGTCGAGACGCGTCGCGGCCTGCCTGGCGATCCGGACGACGTTCACAGCCGCTACATCGAAGCCGCCGTCAACGGGATCCTTGTCGGCGGTCTCTACCTTCCCAACGGCAATCCCCGCCCCGGCCCAAAGTTCGACTACAAGCTGCGTTGGTTCGATCGCCTAATCGACCATGCCGCCGAACTGCTCGCGAGCAGCATGCCCGTCGTGCTGGCGGGCGACTTCAACGTGATGCCGACCGAGCATGATGTCTATAAGCCCGAGCGCTGGCTCGACGATGCGCTGTTCGCGCCCGAGGTTCGCGCGGCCTATTTCCGGCTGCTCGATCAGGGCTGGACTGATTCCCTGCGAACCATGCACCCGGGCGAGACGATCTACACCTTCTGGGATTATTTTCGGAACGCCTACGGCCGGGACGCGGGTTTGCGCATCGACCACCTATTGCTTAGCCCTTCGCTTGCGGATCGGCTCGTCGGCGCGCAGGTCGACCGGGATGTCCGCGGATGGGTGAAGACCAGCGATCACGCGCCGGTGTGGATCGAATTGGCAGACGCGCCTTCGCGGTGTTGATGCACCACAAGGTCCGCGAGATGCTGGTGCGCCAGCGGACCCAGATCCTCAACGGTCTGCGCGGTCATCTCGCCGAGATTGGGATTATCGCTGCACAAAGCCCGGTTCATGCCCGCGCGCTTGCTGACCTCTTGCGTCGAAGCGATGCCTCTGTTCGCCAGGCTGTGGTTACTGCCCTGTCGCCACTGGTCACACAGCTCGAGCATCTCGATGCCGAGATCAAAGAGGCCGATGCCGCCATCGCCAAGCTTGCCAAGGCCGATCCGGTTGCAAATGCGCTGATGTCGATCCCGGGTATCGGCCCGGTCACTGCCTCGGCGCTGGTTGCCAGCGTGGGCGATCCATCCGGCTTCTCAGGACCACGGCAGTTCGCCGCGTTCCTCGGGCTGGCGCCTCGGCAGAACTCGTCGGGCGGCAAGCCCAGGCTGGGGCGGATTTCGAAGATGGGCAATGCCTATCTGAGAAAGCTGCTGGTCGTGGGCGCGCACGCTGTGCTCTATCATCGCGCGCGGCATGCTGATCCACTCCGCTGCTGGGCGCAAAAGCTGATGGAGACCTAGCCGTTCAAGCTGGTCGCCGTGGCCATCGCCAACAAGCTTGCCCGGATCGTCTATGCTGTCATGACGACCGGAACACCTTATCGCGCAGCCAAGGTCTGAAGAGCAACTTCACGCCTTGCCATCGCGCTCCACAATCTCGGGTGACCATGAGGTGATGCGACACTGCCGGACATAATCTGCCAAGCCCGAGGTGCTGTCTGCGCGGCAAAGCGCGTTGGACTGAATAGGGGCAAGCAGATCAGCGGACAAACATCAGGGCCAGTGGATTAACCCCACAATCAAAGGCCGGAGACATGACCGCACCCAAGCGTGGCCTCAGCGTGACGCGCGCGTGAATACGGCGCCGACCGCGGCGATTCGATCTACCCCCCGATAGGCGGGCGACTCCAGTTCCTCGCCAAACACGTCGGGGTCGATCTCCCAATAATCGATCGTGCATTCATGCGTCCTGGCCGCCGCCGTCGCCAGCGCGCGAAACCGGTCTTCGCCGGCAACGATGGCCGAACCGGTGTAGAGGATGAATTTCCCCCCATGATTGAGCCGCGGGAGAATTGCTTGCGTCATGCGCAGCGACAGTTCGGCGCCGTGAAGCCCACCGCCGTCGCGATACTGGCGCCGTTCGGAATCGACGATATAGGGCGGGTTGGCGGCGGCGACGTCAATGGGTCCGACATAGCCGCCGAGAATATCTCCCTGATAGGTGACGATACCTTTTTCGGCGGCACGCGCATTGAGTTTCGCGAAGCGTAGCGCCAGCGGATTGATGTCGGTCGCGATGAGCGTCGAGCCGGGCGAGCAGTCGCTCGCGACGATCGCGCCGATGCCGGCGCCGGTTCCGACGTCCACGATGACCTGGCCGGCGCGGTCGTTCCCGAGCCGCGTCCGCAATAAGCTGGCGAAGCGATAGCTGTCAGGGCCGAAGAACACAGAATCCGGCGCGACTGTCGGGAAGGCGGAGTGTACGTACAGTCGCCCGTCAAGGGACGATACCCGGATCGTTGCGCGTACCAGATCCCCCTGCGGCACAAGAACGTCGGCGCGCTTAAGAGACGCCTCCAACCCGCGGTCGACCGTCCCAGGGGCATAGGGCAAACTCCAGCCAAGGACGTCGGAAACGGTTCGCGCGGCCTCGCCACGCCGGCTGCGGACGACAATTTCATGCGTCTTCGGTGTCGGTGTGACGAAGGCGTAGCTCATCGATCGAAGCTGCGCGAGCAAATCGAGTAACGCGCCGTCCACCGCCTCCTGACCGTCGCTCTTCATTGTCATTCTTATCCTCCGCTTCACACGGAACCGCATCCACAACGTCACGTTGTCAAGACATTGGGGACGAGGGAAGTCATGGCAAAACCAGTGTCGATCGGCGATAGCGAGAATTATTTCTCGGACGGCTTTCAACGCGACATGGCGCGATGGAACCACCGCCGGCTCATGCCCTGCTCGCCGGATGAAGCTGTCGACAATCGCGAGTGGTTGCTCCGGGAAGCGGCGATGATGGTGGCGTTGCGCGAAGGCATCGGAGGCGGAACTCCTGCGGTGCCTACCGATGTTACAGGGTTTCTCGCGCGGTTTGCTAACTTGATCGAGACCGGCCCCGGTCAGAACGATCCGCTGTTCGACTGGATCGCCGATCATGCAAGCTTTGCGGAAATGCGCTGGTTTTTCGAGCAAGAAGCGGCCGGCGAAGCGGGCTTCGACGATCTCGTCGCCATGACCCAAGTCAAGATGCCGGTCTGCGCCAAGCTCGAACTCGCGCGTAATTATTGGGACGAGATGGGCCGCGGCAACATGAAGGGCATGCACGGCCCGATGCTCGGCCTGCTTGCAGACGCGATCGACGCGACGCCGACGATTGACACGACAGTGTGGGAGAGCCTGATGCTCGCCAACGCGATGACGGCGATGGCTACGCGGCGCGAATATGCGTGGCATTCGATCGGCGCGCTCGGCGTAATCGAACTGACAGCGCCGGGGCGCGCCGCGCTGGTCGCCAAGGGGCTGCGCCGGCTTGGCGTTAGGGGCAAGCATCGCCATTACTTCGACCTCCACGCGGTGCTCGATATCAAGCATAGTGAAGAGTGGAACCGCGAGGTTATCGCCAGCCTGATTGCCGATGATCCGTCGCGAGCACGTTTCATCGCCGAAGGCGCGCTTATCCGCCTGGCATGCGGGGCGCGATGCTACCGCCGCTATCGCGCCGAGCTGTGGGAGGGGCGGGCCGAGCAAAGGGAGCCGATCGCTCGCGCCGCCTGATCGGTGCGCTTCCTCGGCGTTACTGAAACCTGCGATCTCGGCGCGCTTTATCTTCGCCTGCTCGATGAGGGACACGAGGTCCGCATCGCCATTTCCTACGAACAAGCGCACGGCACCATGGCCGGGATGGTTTCGCGTCTCGATGACTGGCGCGACGGGCTGGGGTGGGTTCGCGAGGCGGGTGACGACGGCATTATCCTCTTCGAAAGCGTGTCCAAAGGCTTCGGACGCCTGCAGGATGAGCTTCGCGGCGAGGGCCACCGGGTTATTGGCGGCAGCGAATATGGCGACCGGCTTGAAAACGACCGGGGTTTCGCCCAAGCGCTCTTGGCCGATCTCGGCTTCCCGAGCGGTCACGTTTGGACTTTCGACCGTGCCGCAGCGGCGATCGACCACATCGCGCGACGGCCGGCGCGCTACGTCCTGAAATTCAGCGGCCCTGACTTTTCGTCAGGCGACAATTATCTCGGTCAGTTGGCCGACGGCGCCGATGTCGTCGCGCTCCTCCGCCAGCGCACGCTCTCGACCAAGGGGGCGTCTCATTTCATCCTCATGGATTTCATCGAGGGCATCGAGATAGGCGTAGGCGCCTATTTCGATGGTACGCGCTTCCTGACACCTGCGTGTCTCGACTGGGAGCATAAGCGTTTCTTCGCTGGCGATATGGGCGAACTCACCGGTGAGATGGGAACCGTCGCGACGTTCGACGGCACGGCCCCCTTCTTCGAGCGAACGCTGCGTTTGCTTGAACCCCATCTCGCCGGCCGCGGGCACATCGGCTACGTCAACCTGAACACGATCGTGAACGAGCAGGGGATCTGGCCGCTCGAATTCACTTGCCGCTTCGGCTATCCCGGCTTCGCGATTCTCGATCCGCTGCAGGAAACGCCTTGGGGCGAGCTGTTCGCGATCATGCTCGGCCAGCGCAATGGATCGTTCATTGCAAGACCGGGGTTTTCGACCGGCGTTGTGGTGACCACTCCACCCTTCCCTTATTCCCGCAAGGAGGTCGACGAAGCTGTCGGCCTGCCAATCCTGTTCCGCGAGCCGCTGACCGACGAGGATCGACGTCATGTCCACCTCGGCGAGGTCGGCATCGCCGATGGCCAGCTGGTGACGTCGGGCCTGTATGGCTGGACGATGGTCGTCACCGGCACGGGCGCAACTGTCGCCGAAAGTCGGCACGAAGCCTATCGGCTGCTTAGGAACATCGTCGTTCCCCGTGGCCGCTACCGACTCGATATCGGTTCACGGACTAGTAGCGAGATCGGGGAGCTACGAAGAATGGGGTTGATCGGCCCGATCAGTATTCCTGGCCGTTGAGGCGCACGTGATCGCAGATCGTCGCATAGTCAGAGGTGAGTTCGGCACCGGCCGGCAAGTCCTCGGCCGCGTAATCGGCACCAAACGCAATGCCGTCGGAGATCGAAGCGGGCGTGCCGCTATGGTTGAAGTGACGCCCGTTGTCGCCGCACAAGACCCACAGCTGCACGCCCTCGTGCCACGTTGAATAGACGCGCATGAACTTTTGCGTAAGCGGCGGCAGCGACTGGATTTCAGCTTCCGAGTACACCCGATCGACTCGCGAGTCATATTTCCACAGCAGGGTCCCTTTTCGGACCGCAGCGACCAAGAACACCCCGATACCATGAATGTTACTGGGTCGAAGAACAGTATCGACCATCATCATCGAGCGTTTCCTTCGGAGTTGGTGATGGAGAGGAAGACGGTGGGCCAAGCGCTGCTTTATTGGCATAGGCGGCTGCGGGTAATGTCCACAACCTACCGCAGTGATTGGAATAATAGGGAGGAGAGCAGATGGTTCCACACCTGCCCCATGATGACGTCCGGGTGCGACTGGCACCGTCGCCGATTGCCGGAATCGGCGTATTCGC
>JACDGO010000084.1 GCA_013821585.1 Sphingomonadaceae bacterium | reverse complement strand
GTGGTGGCCGGGTCGGTCGGCTTGCCGGCCGCCAGCGCCTCGAGCGCGATCAGCTCGCCGTCAAAGCCCGTGACGCCGCGGCGCGCCAGCTCGCCCGAGATATCGTCATACAGCTCGCGGATGGGGTGGCCGAAATGCGGCAGGGCCAATTGGGTCTGGTTGGCGTCGATCAGCTCGCGCCCAACCAGCAGGTGGCCCTCCAGCAAGCCCAGCTTGAACAGCAGCTCGGCGTGGTCCTCGCTGCTAATGGCCGAGTCGGCCGCGGCAATGACGCTGCCCGGCGTCACGACCTGGATGCCGCGGGCATAGGCGTGCGCCAGGCGCGGTGGATGCGCGTTGCAAACGGCGGCGCTGAAATCGGGGCGCAGCGCCGGCGCGGCCCTGGTCGGACCGGCGGCGAGCAGCGCCCCGGCGCCCGCGACTGCCAAGCTGCCCATTAAAATCGCGAGCCGTTGCCGCATCATCTTGCTCCCAATTGCAAACCGCTTGCATCTGGCACAGGACTAATGCAAATGAGAGTCGTTTGCAATCACGTGGGGGGGATTTCCATGCAGCTCCATCTGCTCGGCGTTACCGCCCTGGCGTCCTTGATGGCGGTAGCGCCCTCGGCGCAGGCCGACGACCCGCCGACGTTCCGCCTGACGCTCAAGAACCACGCATTCAGCCCGGCCGAGATCGACGTGCCGGCCGGCAAGCGGCTGGTCCTGGTCGTACACAACGCCGACGACACGCCGGCCGAGTTCGAAAGCCGGGAGCTGGGGGCGGAAAAGGTCATCTCCGCCGGGCGCGAGGCGTTGATCCGGGTTGGCCCGCTGGCCGCCGGCCGCTATCCGTTCGCCGACGAGTTCCACCAGGACCAGGCGCGTGGCGCCCTGATTGCAGCGGGAGAATAAGGCCATGCTGGCAAGCGCGCTGATCGTGTTCCGAGAGGTGTTCGAGGCCGGGCTGATCCTGGGCATCGTGCTCAGCGCCACGCGCGGCCTGGCCGGGCGGGCCGGCTGGGTGACGGGCGGCGTGCTGGGCGGGCTGCTCGGCCGCGAGATCGGGCGCGGCGGTTATTACAACCGCCCGTCGACCACCGGCGCGATTATCGGCGCGGGCGCGGGCGCGCTCGCCGGCCGTGAGATCGAGCGCAGCTCGCACTGCTAGAGCGTTTTCAAGTCGGCTGGCACAGCCGGCGGCTCGGAAAACGCGACAACTAAAAACTCTCCAGTTTCCCTCGGGTCGCGTAACGAGGGAAGGGGCCGGGTGTCGCAAGACGCCCGGCCCCGTTATTTGCCGGAGCGGTCGAACGGCGTGGGTTACAGGCAGCGAATGCGCTTGACGGCGCGGCCGGGCATCAGCCGGTAGTGCGCGAGCGGCGCCCCATCCGCCCCGACGTTGAGATCGAGCCGGTCGCCGGTGAATTGCCCCGTAAAACGAACGGCGACGCTCTTTGGAGCGACATCGGCGCGCTGGGGGCCGGGCCCCTCCGTCGTCTTGCGGCCGGTCGCGGTAAAGCGCCGGGCGCCCGCACGCCAGACGACGGGTCCGATGCTGGTCGATGCGCAATCTTCGGTGAAGCTGCCGCCGTGCGGCGTGAGCTCGAGCGTCGCGCGATCGCCGCTCCACACGCCCGATAGGCGATCCGCGGATGCAAGGGGCGCGGCGGCGATGGCCATCAGCGGCAAAAATGCCCGCGCGGAACGGAGGCTGTCGTTACAAGTCATTCCCTACCCTAGAGCGTTTGCGAGCTGGCTGGAACAGCCAGCGGCTCGGAAAACGCAACCAACAAGGCCTGGAGCGATTCGACCTTGGAACTCGCTTCAGAACGAAAACGGGGGACGCGATAGCGCCCCCCGCATTCACCCCGGAGAGGATTCGTCAGCCGTTACGCGACGACGAAGTTGCCGCGACGACGCCGCATCGCCGCGCCGACGAGACCGAAGCCGGCGATCATCATCGCCCAGCTTGCCGGCTCGGGAACCGCCGTGCCAACGTTGAGCTGCGTGATCCAGGTGCTCCAGCGCGAACCGCCGGTGCCGCCGGGGTGTCCGCCCGCCGCGTCGTTATACTCGCGGGCATATTCGCCGATCGCCCAGAACGACCGGGGGTCGTTCGGATCGAGCGTTACCGAGCTATAGTCGCCCCAACGCTGGCGGCCCGCGGCGACCTGACCGTCGACGCTGCCGTTGTGGTAGTCGTCGACAGCGCTGACCTTGAGCAGTGCCTCCGCATTGCGCTGCGTCAGCTTGCCGTCGGCGCCGGTGCTGTAGGAGCGGGCAAGGAAGCTGACCTTCCCGTCCGCGGGGTCGGAGCCCGAGCGGTTATACGCGATCACGACCTGGCCGAAAGCGTTGACCGCCAGCGAACCTTCCCAATAGTCGTGCGTCGCATCGCTGATCATGCCCTCGTCGAGGAGCTTGTTCGTGGCGGCATCGACGACATCGTAGCGAACGGCAGTATGGTCGGTGCCGATCGGTGTGACCGTGTAGACGCTGTAGATGCGGCCGCCGACCTCATAGGCGCTCGATCCGATCCGCGGATCGAGCGTATCGATGACGCGGTCGTTGCTGGTGAACGTGGCGTTCGGATTGGCGTCCGGAACGGCGTTCGGCTGACGAGCCGGGCCATTTTGGTCGTATTCGGCGACGCCGACGAATTGTGTCGCCGTCTCAGTTGCGCCGGGAGTGCCGGCATTGTTCACGTTGTACCGAACCACATCGTCAAAGAACAACGAAGCGGCGATCACATGGCCGGTCGTCGTCGCGGTATCGCTGTTGACGCCCTGGATGGCGAAACCGCGATCGGCGTCAGTGGGATACCCGACTCCGGTATATGGCGTGAAGAACTGCTTCAGGCCGGCCGTCGTCGGCGCGGCGCCGTTGACCACGCTCGCGAGCGGAATGACGTTCAGCGTCGTGCCGCTGAAGCTGCCCGCCGCGTTGAAGTCGTTGGTGCCGATGTAGAAGGCGTTGGCGTCCATCGCGAGCGTCGGATAGTCGGCGGTGCCGCCGGCGAAGCCGGTGAACTTGGTCGATTTCCAAACGCCCGTCGCGTCCGCCGTGTTCGAAACCGCGATCTGGATGTCAGAGACGCTGTTTCCGAACGAAAGCGCGACCCAGCGATTGGCGGCCTTGTCGAAAAGCACGCGCGAGTCGCCATTGGCGCCGGTCTGGCCCGCAGCTGCCCAGAAGGCGAGATCGGAGGTCAGCTTCGTCTGAGTGCCGGTCGCTTTGTCGAACACCGCGAAACCGCCGTTGACGAACGACGTATACTGCGTCGCGCCGACCGCGCCCATCGTGTCCGGCGGGATGAAATTGCGCGCGAAGGTCGCGACGTCATATTGGCTGATGCCCTGGAAACCCTGAACGACGAAGCCGTTCCCGGGAGCGTTCGCCTCGCGCGCCGCGCCGCCGGCGTCGGACGCCACGAACGGCACGAGCTCGGCCGACTCGAAATCCTGATACTCATCCTTAATGAGCGTCGTCGCATTCGCGGACGTCACCGTGACGCCGAACGCGAGAATCGTCGCGGCGAGCAGCTTAGCTGTGGACTTCATGATCATCCCCTTGAACCCTTGCGAGTCGCCAAACTGCGGCTCGTCGATCGTTAGCGATTTGTTCATTATTATGCGCCCGTCAACCGATTTTTATGGTTAATGGCGCTTGTCCCGAAACGCGACAGATTTGCAACGATTTCGTTACGTTAGACGATCCCGCGCCATTCCTTCTGATGGCTTCCCTCGTGGTTCGCCATGCCGGGTTTGGTCAGGCAGCCGCGCGGGGAAACGAAGCTGTCGATTCGACGTTCGGGCACCTCGCGCCAGCGGATATTGAACGCATGCATCACGGGGAAGAAACACAGGCTCGAGTAGGGCAGATGGTCGTGGATCCACCACGCGAGCCGCCGCCATTCACCGGCCCGCGGAAAGCGGTCGATGAAGCCCGGCACGATCACGCACGCGGTCGCGCCCATCAGCCCGCGGTCGTCGAGCCGGTCCCAGATGTGCCCGGCCCAGCTGCTTTCGTTGATCGAGCAATTATAGGCCGCCTTGCCCTGGCGCATCAGCCGATTGCCGAGCGCGTTCGCCTCGCTCGACCGGTATGACCCGCGCACAGCGATCCGCCCGAACGCGTCCTGCAACGGCTCGAGCAGCTCTTCGCACAACCGCGTCCCCGCTGCGATCGCGAGGTCGGGATCGTCGGGGATGTTGTCGAACCCGTGGATCGCCGCGATTTCCGAATAAAGGAAATCGCGCATGAAGAAGGATTTGGACAGGCGAACGCGGCCGAGCTTGGTGAGGCCATCAACGGAGCTTGGCCGGCGCACCGCGTTCAGACCCGCGCGTCGCGCCAGACGCCGACCAGCGTGATCGCGGTCATCACGAGTTCAGACGTCCCATGAACGTCCGTCGATCGGGCGGACCTCGATGCCGTCCATGTCGCCGGGTTCGAACAGCCCGGCGTTGACGCCCATCCGGTCCAGCGTTTGCGGCTCGAGCGGCGACCAGTGCGTCGTGCAGCCGCACGTCGCGCACGAATGCGTTGTCAAGCACGGCTCGGCGCAATCCGCACGAACATATGCGTGCAACGGTCCACCCTCGACCAGAACCTCGGCGGGCGTGAAATAGCACCAGTTAGCGCCCTTCTTGACGCAGAGCGAGCAGTTGCAGTCGTTGATATAGTCCGGCTTTCGCGGGATCGTGATCCGCACCGCGCCGCAATGGCAGCTGCCCCGCAGCACCGCCCTCAAGCGGCCAGCTTCCTCAACACATACTGCAAAATCCCGCCGTTGAGGAAATACTCCAGCTCGTTGACCGTATCGATGCGGCAGCGGGTCTGGAACGTCTCTTCCTTCCCGTCCGCCCGCGTCAGCTTAACCGTCACGTCCTGGCGCGGCCGCAGCCCAGCCACATTGTCGATCGTGAATATCTCGCTGCCGTCGAGCTTCAATGTGTTGCGATCGACGCCTTCGGCAAACTGCAGCGGGACGACGCCCATTCCCACCAGATTCGAGCGGTGGATACGCTCGAAGCTTTCGGCGATGACCGCGCGCACGCCGAGGAGGTTCGTCCCTTTCGCCGCCCAGTCGCGCGAGCTGCCCGTCCCATATTCCTTGCCCGCGATCACGACGAGCGGCACGCCGTCGGCCTTGTAGCGCATCGCCGCGTCGTAGATCGGCATGACCTCGCCCTTGTAAGCGGTCATGCCGCCCTCGACGCCGGGGATCATCTCGTTCTTGATGCGAATGTTAGCGAAGGTGCCGCGCATCATCACTTCATGGTTGCCGCGCCGCGCGCCATAGCTGTTGAAGTCGGCGCGGCTGACCTGATGTTCCTGAAGCCACTTCCCCGCGGGCGAGTCCGCCTTGATACTGCCGGCGGGCGAGATGTGGTCGGTGGTGATCGAATCCGCGAAGATCGCGAGCGGCTTCGCGTCGATAATGTCGCCCACGGGCGCGGGTGTCATCGACATCCCCTCGAAATAGGGCGGGTTGGCGACATAGGTGGACCCGGCGCGCCACTGATAGGTGTCCGACCCCGTCACCTCGATCGCTTGCCAGCGCTCGTCGCCCGCGAAGACGTGCGCGTAGCGCGACTGGAACATGCCGCGGTCGATATTGGCTTCCATCACCGTGCGGACCTCTTCGTTCGACGGCCAGATGTCCTTCAGGAACACGTCGTGGCCGTCGGTCGCCTGCCCGATCGGCGTCGTCGTGAAGTCCTGCGTGACCGTGCCCTTCAGCGCGTAGGCGACGACGAGTGGCGGCGAGGCGAGATAGTTCGCGCGCACGTCGGGCGAGACGCGCCCCTCGAAATTGCGATTGCCCGACAGGACCGAGGCGGCGACGATGTTGTTGCCGTTGATCGCGGTCGAGATTTCCTCGGCGAGCGGCCCGCTGTTCCCGATGCATGTCGTGCAGCCATAGCCGACAAGGTTGAAGCCGATCGAATTCAAGTCGTCGGTCAGCCCCGCCTTGTCGAGATAGTCGGTGACGACCTGACTCCCTGGCGCGAGGCTGGTCTTGACCCAAGGCTTTGGCTTCAGCCCGAAGCCCCTCGCTTTCCGCGCGACGAGTCCCGCGGCGACGAGGACGCTCGGGTTCGAGGTGTTGGTGCAACTGGTGATCGCGGCGATGACGACGTCGCCGTCGCCGATGTCGTGGTCGCGCCCCTCGACCGCGACGCGCTCCGCCGCCGTCTTCTTGTAGGTCGTGCCGAGCTCGGCGTTGAACTCGTCGTCGACGTCGGTCAGGAACACCTTGTCCTGCGGGCGCTTTGGTCCGGCCAGACTCGGCTCGACGCTCGCCATGTCGAGTTCGAGCGTGTCGGTGAACACCGGATCGGGCGTCGCCGGATCGCGCCACATGCCTTGCGCGCGGCAATAGGCCTCGACCAGCGAGAGGTCGGCCTCGCCCCTGCCCGTCAGCCGCATATAGTCGATCGTCTTGTCGTCGACGGGGAAGAAGCCGCAGGTCGCGCCATATTCAGGCGCCATGTTGGCGATCGTCGCGCGGTCGGCGAGGCTCAGGGCATTGAGCCCCGATCCGTAGAATTCGACGAAGCGCCCGACGACACCCTTGGCGCGCAGCAGCTGCGTGACCGTCAGCACCAGGTCGGTCGCGGTGATGCCTTCGTTGAGCGCGCCGATCAGCTTGAAGCCGACGACTTCGGGAATGAGCATGGAGACCGGCTGGCCGAGCATCGCCGCCTCGGCCTCGATCCCGCCGACGCCCCAGCCGAGCACGCCTAAACCATTGATCATCGTCGTGTGGCTGTCGGTGCCGACGCAAGTGTCGGGATAGGCGACGGGCTGACCGTCGACGCCGTCGGACACCCACACGGCTTGCGCGATATGCTCGAGGTTAACCTGGTGACAGATGCCGGTGCCGGGCGGCACAACCTTGAAATTGTCGAGCGCCTTCGATCCCCATTTGAGGAACTCGTAGCGTTCGCCATTGCGCGCATATTCGAGCGCGACGTTGTCGCCGAACGCGTTGGGCGTGCCGAACTCGTCGACCATCACGCTATGGTCGATGACGAGGTGGACGGGGACAAGCGGGTTGATTTTCTGCGCGTCGCCGCCGAGCGCGTTCATCGCGTCGCGCATCGCCGCGAGATCGACCACGCAAGGCACGCCGGTGAAGTCCTGCATCAGCACGCGCGCCGGACGATACTGGATCTCGCGGTCGCTGCGCCGTTCCTCCTGCCACGCGACGAGCGCTTTCAGGTCGTCGACCGTCACGGTCTTTCCGTCCTCGAAGCGCAGCAGGTTTTCGAGCAGCACCTTCATCGAAAACGGCAGGCGCGAGACGTCGCCGAGCTTCGCAGACGCCTTCTCGAGGCTGTAATAGGCGACGCTGCGGCCCCCGGCCGAAAGCGTGCTGCGCGTGGCGAGTGTGTCCTGTCCGACGGCTGTCATGGCGGTTTCCCCTGCTCGGCTCGATAGAGTCGTTTCGACCTTAGCAATCAGCGGCGGGGCGGGGAAGCGCGTCGCCTGAGCGCGAGCGCGTAAATGACCGCGGCGATCGCGGCGAACAGGAACCATTGCACCGCATAGGCGCGGTGGTTGTTGGGGATGAGGTCGAGCGAAGGCGGCGCGCTCGGCGATAGCCTGGGCGCGGGCGTGACGGCAACGAGGCGATAGACGGCGCTCCGGTCGGGCGCGACTTGCCCGCGCACTTCGCCGCCGGTCCACACCGGAGCATTGGGCGACTTCGACCAGCCCGCGTCGACCGCAAGTCCCGGGCCTTCCGCGCCGGTTCGGCAAGCGGCGACATGGCTCCAGCCGGGCTCGCCGTCGGCGCTCCTTCCCGCGACCGCGTGCCAGCCGGCGACTGACAGACAGAAAGCGCGCGCGTGGCGGAACAGTGGCGGGTTGCGCGAATCGG
>JACDGO010000083.1 GCA_013821585.1 Sphingomonadaceae bacterium | reverse complement strand
CGATTAAACACGCGCCGTTCACCCAGATTTGTCAGCAGCTGGCGATGTCTCAGGCGTTGATAGGCGCCTCCCAAGAACGGGCGCTTGGTCTGTGGAGGCTGACGACAAGCAGAGTGGCCAGCCGCAATGCCTTGGTAAATTCACCAAACAGCAGGAGACGTGCGACCGTCCGCCAAAGTCCTTCATGTGCTCCGCCCGCGCGGACATGTGCGACCAATATGGCGAAGCCATCCGCGCGCATCGCATGCCGAGAGTAGCCAATTCTTCGCGCCAATTGCGAACGAAGATCAAACTCCAGTCCGCTCTTTCCAAACAGTGCATCCAGTTGATCTAGCGATGGAGGGCATAATAGTTCGGCGGTCGGATCTGGCCGGGCCGCTAGCCTTTCGGCGTGCGCCAGTAGGGCTACAGCCACAGATATTTGTTGATCGACGGCATGGCAAACGCTGACCTGGTTGTCCGACCTACGATAGTGCAACAGCCGATCGGGCAAATTGGCCAAACGCGTGCGGGTCGAAAGGCGCAGCCACAGATCGTAGTCCTCGCCGAAGCGATAGGCCGGTCGATAACCGCCGACCGACAGCAGCGCCGCTCGCTGCATCATGACCGAAGGATGACAAATCGGCGAATCCCGCCTCAACGCATCAGAAATGCCCGCGTGATCCAAGGGATGAGGAGCGGCGACCTCAACGAGCCGGCCTGCGGCATCAATGCTGTGAAAATTGGTCCCCAAGACGCCGCAATCGGGGTGCGCATCGATAAAGGCGAGCTGTTGGGCGAAGCGTTCGGGAAGTGAGATATCGTCGCCGTCCATGCGCGCGATCAACTCACCGCACGCCTCGGCGATCGCGCGGTTGAGGCTGGCAATCAGGCCTCGATTCTCTTGGCGCAGGACCCGGATGCGGTGGTCGGCTTGGGCATAATCGTCGATGATTTTCGCGGAACCGTCGCTCGATCCGTCGTCGACGATCAGGAATTCGAAATCGGCGACGCTTTGGGTGAGAATGCTGGTAATGGCGGCCGCCAGAAAAGGGGCGTCATTGTAGACGCTCATCACTACGCTGATGCGGGGGCGTTTTTTTGCCATCACATATTTAGGCCAAGTGCGCGAACAGCAAAGTCATGGGACGTTGAGGTCCGCGGCGAATCGCATCGCTATCCTCGATACAGAATCGCGGTAAAGAAATTGCCACCCTTCACGCTTCTTCCACGGATTGTGCGGTAGAAAAGCCAGCGCGCTCTGCCGACCGGATCGAACGAATTGAATGGAATAGTGCCAATCACGGCAGACGGCCCGACCACAGACATAGCGGCCCGCGTGGCCAAGGCAGTCATGTGGCGGTCGGGCAGTCAGGTCGTCGCTCAGCTGAGCATGTGGGCATCGACCTTCTGGGTGCTCCGACTGCTCAGTCCGTCGGACTATGGTCTTTATGCAATGACCTCCGGCGTGATGGTTTTGCTGAGCATGCTCAATGGGCAAGGTTTCGCCGGCGCGCTGATCCGCGCCGAGACGATCACCGCCGCGCAGATTCGCCAGATGTTCGGACTGCTGCTGCTGCTGAACGGCGCCATCGCACTGGTGCAGTTCGCCGTCGCGCCGTTGGTCGCGGCCTATTTCCGCTATCCGCTCGTCGGCACTATGCTGCGCGTGCAGACACTGCTCTATTTTGCCAACCCGTTCATCGTGCTGCCCGGGGCCTTGCTCGCCCGCGCAATGGATTTTAGTCGCCAGGCCAAGGTAAACCTGCTCGCTGCCGCAGTTGGTGCGCTGACTTCGCTGATCGGCGCCCTGTCGGGGCTCGGTGTGTGGACTTTGGTGTGCGCGCCGCTCGCGCTGGTGTGGACGCGGGCGATTGGCATGACGATCGCCGCGCGGATGTTGGTGCGGCCGAGCTTCGGTCTGGCCGGAGCGAGTGCCACCGTGCTGTTCGGCGGTGCGATGCTGCTGAGCGACCTGCTTTGGCTGGTGCAAACCCAGTCCGATATCGCGATCGGCGGACGCGCGCTCGATCCGCACCGGCTCGGCGTGTACACCACAGCGCTGTTCCTCGCGCAGATCGTCACCAGCAAATTCATTCCACCGCTCAACGAGGTCGCCTTTACGGCCTATGCCAGTCTGCAACACCAGACGGCGAACGCCGGTCGCGCATTCGAGCGGTCGGTGCGCATCATCATGCTCGTTGCCCTACCTTTCTATTTCGCGCTGGCGGTCACCGCTAAGCCGTTCGTTGAGACGATGCTGGGGCCGAAATGGCATGACGTTATTCCTGTAGTTGCGATCATCGCGCTCGCCATGCCGTTCCTAACGCTGCAAATCCTGTTCGCGCCGGCCACTACCGCGCTCGGCCATACCCGCGTGCAGGTCTATTCAGCCGCGGCAGGCGCGGTAATCATGCCGCTCAGCTTTCTGATCGGCATCGAATGGGGTGTGATCGGGATGGCCTGGTCATGGCTGATCGCAATGCCCCTGCTCACCAGCTTCACTGCATCGATTGCGATGCCGGTCCTCGGCACGAGCACGCGCGCGCTGCTGAGAGCGGTGCGCCCGGCGCTGCTCGCCGCGACGGGTATGGCGGTCGTGGTTGTGCTGACCGATCGGGTGAGCACTGTGGAGGAACCGGCGATCCGCCTCGCTCTCCTAGCTGGCGTTGGCGGCGTCAGCTATGGCGTGCTGGCGCTGCTCGCGGCGAAGTCGGTGGTGCTCGAGACCGTGTCGCTGTTCCGCCAGTCGCGCCCGACAGCAACATTCGCGGGTTAGATTACGCCTCCAGCAGCGCGCTCTTATCGACAAGGGATACGGTTAGCGGATTGCCGTCGTCGCGCGCGACGATGGCCGTGGCGAACCCCGTTCGCGGCGCTGCCGCGATTGCCCAGCCCGCGCCGCCGGACACGATCGCGGGGCGAGGCCCGACTGCCACGTCGAACGCGCCGAGCGGCCACGAGAGCCCAATCCCCAAGGCCTTGACGAACGCCTCTTTGCGCACCCAGCAGGCGAAGAAGGCCCGCCGCGCCGCCATCCGGGACAGCGCGGCCAACCCGGCGCGCTCAGCGTTCGTAAAGAACGCCTCCGCCAACGGCCGCCAATCGAGGTCGTCATCGATTCGCTCGATGTCGCAGCCGATCTCACCGTCGCCGATCGCGAGCATCATCGCTTCGGCCGAATGCGACAGACTGAAGTGCGGGCCGCCGGCCAGCGTCGGCTTTCCATGGCTGCTTGCGCCGAATACCAACCGTTCGGGCGCACGGCCGACCCAAGCGCCGAGCCGTTGGCGGAGCCGCGCGCGGCGCGCTACGAAACGGCGCCGATCGCGCGCAAAGCGGAAGTGCGCCGCGCGGATGCGCTCATCTGCACCGAGCATCTCCGTCAGCGCGAGTAGCGTGCTCTCATCGACCTCCAGTGTGTCGTAGAAGAGGGCGGCCGTCACCACGGTCAACCGACGGCGCGCTGCGTAGGCTCGATCCTCGTCGCGCCCAGCGCGTCCCTGAGCAGCTTCGCGAACGAATCAACATTGGGCGGCTCGAGCATCGTTCGATGGCCCCCCGCGACGATATGGGCGTCGAACCGACCGGTCGCCACTGCCCTCCAGTCTTCGACGAAGTCGAGCACATCGGGGTGTTCGGACGGCTGGAACAAGATCATGTCGCCACCATAGGGTGGCGGAATGTAGCGCAGCGCCGCGCGGTCGAGCTCGCTGCGCAGCTTCGGCTGCAGCACTGCCTCACGCCCCCCGCGCAGCGCGGCTGCGTCTGACAGTCCGCGCAAGCGCATTCGGAAATAGCGTAGCCGCCCACCTCGAGGCTGCGCCATCGACTGCGCGATATGGAAACGGAACTTGCTGATGAAGAAGCGCGCCTTGCCGATCGTGCGCGCCTTTTGCGGATGGAAGGCGTGGACGAGCATAAGCAGTTCGACCTCGTCGCCCGCCGCGCGCATCTGCGAGGCGGCGGCGTAGGCGAGAATGCCCGACGTGCACCAGCCGCCGATCCGATAAGGTCCCACCGGCTGCGCCTCACGCAGCGCGGCGATGACCAGTGCAGCGGCGGCATCGAGCTTTTTGGGACATCCCCCCGCGCGATCGAGAACGGCATCGACCGAGATGCCCAGGAATGGCTGATCGTTGCCGAGCCGCTCGGCGAGCGGCAGGAAGGTCGAACCGCCGTCGAGCCATAGCAGCGGCAGTTGCGTGCCGTGCGGCTGGATCGGCACCACCGCTGATGCCTCTTCGGCGGCGCCGCCCGAAGCGATCAGCTCGGCCATGTCGGCGAGCTTGGGCGCGCGGAACAGCGCTGCCATCGGCAGCTTGATATTGTATTCCGCCTGGATCCGCCGCAGCAGCCGCGCGATCAGTAGCGAGTGCCCGCCGAGATCGAAGAAATCATCGTTGCGCGATACTGTTTCGATCTTGAGCACTGCGCCCCAGATCGCCGCCAGGCGGACTTCGTCGGCGGTCGCCGGGGGCTCGGCGTTGCGCGCGGTCGACACGCCGGGTTCCGGAAGGGCGTTGCGGTCGATTTTGCCGTTGGGCGTCAGCGGCATCGCCTCCATCGCGACGAAGCGCGTCGGGATCATATAGTCGGGAAGCGAAGCCGAGAGCAGTACGCGCCATTCGGCGGCGTCGCCCGGGCCAACGAGATAACCGGCCAGCGCGCGTTCGCCGCTCGCATCGGGCCACGCCTTGACCGCCGCGCCGGTAATTCCGGGCAGCTTGGCCAGCGCGCCCTCGACCTCCTCGATCGCGACGCGGAAGCCGCGGATCTTTTCCTCGTTATCGGTGCGGCCGAGGCATTCGAGTACGCCGTCGGCGCGCCAGCGGCCGAGATCGCCGGTGCGATAGAGTCGCTCGCCGTGATGGTCGATGAAGCGCTCAGCGGTCAGATCGGGCCGACCGCGATAGCCACGCGCGACGCCGCGCCCGCCGATCAACAGCTCGCCGACCGCCCCGATCGGCAGGTCGTTGCCCGCCTCGTCGAGCACGCGAACCTGAGTGTTGGCGATCGGGCGGCCGATCGGGATCGGTCCCTCGGCTCCGACCTTGGCGACGGTTGACCAGATCGTGGTCTCGGTCGGACCGTACATGTTCCACACTTCGCGCACACGCGGCAGCAATTGATCGGCGACCGCGCGCGGCAGCTTCTCCCCGCCGCACAGGATGCGCATCTTGGGCGCGCCGCGCCAGCCCGACTCGATCAGGCCGCGCCAGGTCGCCGGCGTCGCCTGCATGACATCGGGTTTGACGGTGTCGATGAGATCAATCAGCGTCACCATGGCGCCCGCGGCGTCGCGCGACGCGAGCGCGACTTTGCCGCCGGACACCAGGGGGAGCCACAACTCGAGCTCTGCGATGTCGAACGACAGCGTGGTAACCGCAAGCAGTGTCTCGCCCTCGGCGAAGCCCGGTACCTGCTGCATCGCCATTAGCAGGTTCGCCAACGCTGCGTGCGCGATCTCGACGCCCTTTGGCTTGCCGGTCGATCCTGATGTGTAGAGCACATAGGCGAGCGATTCGCCGCCGATTTGGTAATGGTCGAACGCGACTTCGGGCCAGTCGCGTGCCAGCGTCAACAATGGCACGGCGCCGTTGGGCACCGCATCGGCGGTGTCGGGCTCGACCAGTACGAGCGCGGGCTTGGCATCGTCGACGATCAGCGCGAGCCGACTCGGCGGGAAGCCGGGATCGAGTGGCAGATACGCCGCGCCGGCTTTGGCCACGCCGAGCATCGCCGCGACCATCCAGGGCGAGCGGTCGAGCGCGAGGCCGACCAGCGCGCCGTGCGCCACGCCTTCAGCGGTCAGCCGCGCCGCGATAGCATCCGACCGTCGCGCGAGATCGGCGTAGCTCCAGCGTTCGCCGGCATGCTCGATCGCGATGGCACCGGGGAGGCGCGCCGCCTGTTCGGCAAACCAGTCCACGACAGTGGCATGCGGCAGCGGCTGCGCGGTCGCGTTCCACGTTTCAACCAACGTGCGCTTCTCATCCGTGCCCAGCATCGGCAGGTCGGCGAGTATCGTGTCGGAATCGGCCGCGACGCCTTCGAGCATCCGCGTCCAGTGCCCGATCATGCGGCGGATCGTTGTCACGTCGAACAATTCGGTCGAATAGAGGAAGCGCCCGGCCATGCCTTCGGGACGCTCGTCGAGCTCGAGATAGAGATCGTATTTCGCCGCACCGATGACGACGTCCATCTGCGTCAGATCCCAGCCGTCGGGGAAGGGTTCGACCGGCGGTTCGATCGAGAACAGCGTGTTGAACAATGGATGCGTTCCGCTGCCGCGCTTGATATCGAGCGCGCGGATCAGGCGGTCGAACGGGACCTCGGTCGCGCCCAGTGCGGCGATCACGCTCGCCTTCACTTCGGCGAGATATAGACGGAATGGGCGCCGGCCCTCTGGCCGGCTGCGGAGCGCCATCGTGTTCAGAAAGTAGCCCATCAGCGGCTGCAGTTCGGGCCGGCGCCGCGTATCGGTGACGCCGCCGACAATAATGTCCGCGTCGCCGGTATAGCGGAACAGCATTGCCTTGTAGGCGGCGAGTAGCACCATGTAGAGCGTCGCGCCCTCGTCGCGGGCGATGTGCTTGAGCTTTTTGATTAGCGGATCGGACAGCTCGAACACCTCCATCGATCCGGCATGCGTCGGCGCTGCGGCGCGCGGGCGATCGCCCGCGAGATCGAGGCGCGGCAGCGGCTCGGCAAGGATCGCGCGCCATGCCTCGACCTGACGCGACATCGCGTTAAGATCGGTCCGGTCGACCTGCCACGCGGCATAGTCGGCATATTGCAGCGCCGGCTCGGGCAGCGGCGAGGGTTCGCCTTTCTCGAACGCCGCGACTAGCGCGGCGAGTTCGGGGACGAGCGTGCGATAGATCGAGATCCCGTCGAAGATGATATGGTGCAGCGTGAAATAGAGGCGGTGGTTCTCCTCGCCTAGCTTGACGACGCGGGCGCGGAACAGTGGCGCGGTATCGAACGGGATCGGCGCGCGCGCGTCTTCGGTCGCCAGCCGTATTGCCTCGGCGTCGCGCTCGCTCTCGGGCAGATGGCTGATGTCGATCAGCGGCAGCGTGATTGGCCGCGCCGGCGCGACTTCCTGCACCAACTCACCGTCATGGTCGTGGAAAGCGGTGCGCCAGATCGCGTGGCGGCGGACGATCTCGCTCAGCGCCGCTTCCAGCGCGGCGTGATCGTAGCGCCCGAGCCGGTGGACCGTGATCGACTCGTTGTAGAGCGGCATGTCCGGCGCCATCTGCGCGTGCAGCCACAACTGGGTCTGCTCGGCCGTCAGCGGGATGACGCGCGCAGGGTCGCGCGGCAGGATCGGATCGGGGGTCGCGACCTCGGCGGCGGGATTGGCCTCGCCGCTCAGCATCCGCGCGAGCAGTGCGCGCCGCGCCTCGGCGACGTCGATCCTGGTCTGGAGGGTCATGCGAAGGTCGCTCGCAGGTTTTTGAGGCCGCGCAGGCCAAGATTCTCACGCCATTCGAGCCTGCTCCCGTCGAGCGCGAGCCCGGGCAGGCGATCGAGCAGCGCGCGAAACGCGATCCGCCCCTCCATCCGCGCGAGCGGTGCGCCGAAACAGAAATGCGCCGCCCAGCCGAAGGCGAGGTGACGGTTGTCGGTGCGTTCGAGGTCGAGCGTGTCAGGATCGGCGAAGCGCTCGGGATCGCGGTTGCCCGCAGCCATCACCGCCATCACCGCATCGCCCTGCTTGATCAGCTTGCCGCCGATAATCGTGTGCTCGCGGCAAATGCGGCCGGTGTGCTGGCTGGGGCTTTCGTAGCGTAGCAGCTCCTCGATGCCGCTCTCGATGATCTCGGGCCGGTCGCGCAACTCGGCGAGCTTGCCGGGCTGGCGCATTAGGGTGAGCAGCCCCGAGCCGATCAGGTTGGTGG
>JACDGO010000082.1:4548-7957 GCA_013821585.1 Sphingomonadaceae bacterium | reverse complement strand
TTCATGAGCGACGAGACCGTCCTCGCCGACCCTTCCGACATCACGCCGATCAACATCGTCGACGAGATGAAGACGAGCTATCTCGACTATGCGATGTCGGTGATCGTCGCGCGCGCGCTCCCCGACGTGCGCGATGGGCTGAAGCCCGTCCACCGCCGTATCCTCTATGCCTGCCACGAAGCGGGCTATGTAACCGGTCGGCCCTATCGCAAGTGCAGCCGCATCGTCGGCGACGTCATGGGCAAATACCATCCGCACGGCGACAGCGCGATCTACGGCGCGCTCGCGCGCCTCGCGCAGGACTGGTCGATGCGTGTCATGTTGATCGACGGGCAGGGCAATTTCGGCTCGATGGACCCCGACGAGCCGGCGGCGATGCGCTACACCGAAGCGCGGCTGGCGAAGGTCGCCAACACGCTGCTCGACGACATCGACAAGGACACGGTCGACTTCACCCCGAATTACGACGCTTCGGAAAGCGAGCCGCAGGTTCTCCCCGCGCGCTTCCCGAACCTGCTCGTCAACGGCGCGGGCGGGATCGCGGTCGGCATGGCGACCAACATCCCGCCGCACAATTTGGGCGAGGTTATCGCCGCGTGCCTCGCCTATATCGAGAACGGCGCGATTACCGTCGAAGAGCTGATCGAGATCGTTCCCGGACCCGATTTCCCGACCGGCGGCCTGATCCTCGGCCACCACGGCGCCCGCTCGGCCTATCAGACCGGTCGCGGCTCGATCATCATGCGCTCCGCCCACGAGATCGAGGAGGGCAGGGGCGACCGCCGCTCGATCGTGCTCACCGAAATCCCCTATCAGCTCGGCAAGAACGGGCTGGTCGAAAAGATCGCCGAAGCCGCTAAGGACAAACGCATCGAGGGCGTCAGCGACATCCGCGACGAATCGAATCGCCTCGGGGTGCGCATCGTCATCGACCTGAAGCGCGACGCGACGCCCGAGGTTGTCCTCAACCAGTTGTGGCGGCACACGCCCGCGCAGACGAGCTTCCCCGCGAACATGCTCGCGATCAGAGGCGGCCGCCCTGAAACGCTGACGCTTCGCGACATTATCGAAGCGTTCGTGAAGTTCCGCGAGGAAGTCATTACGCGGCGGTCTAAATTCGAGCTGAAGAAGGCGCGGGAGCGCGCCCATGTGCTGCTCGGGCTTGTTATAGCCGTCACCAACCTCGACGAGATGGTTCGGATCATCCGCGGCTCGTCCTCGCCCGCGGACGCGCGAGCGAAACTGCTCGACCGCGAGTGGCCGATCGCCGAAATCGCGCCCTATATCGCGCTGGTCGAGGCGGTCGAGGACGAGATCGCCGGCGACAGCTATCGCCTGTCGGAGATTCAGGTTCGTGCGATCCTCGACCTCAGGCTGCACCGTCTGACCGCGCTCGGCCGCGACGAGATCGGCAACGAACTCAAGGGGCTGGCCGGCACGATCACCGGACTGCTCGAAATCCTCGGCAATCGCGCGCGCCTCTACGAAGTGATGCGCGGCGAACTCGAGGCGGTGCGCGACGAGTTCGCGACGCCGCGCCGCACGCTGATCTCCTCGGCGTTCGACGGTATCGACGACGAAGACCTGATCGAGCGCGAGGACATGGTCGTGACCGTGACGCTCGCGGGCTACATCAAGCGCACGCCGCTCGAAGCGTTCCGCGCGCAGCGGCGCGGCGGCAAGGGCCGCGCGGGGATGGCGACCAAGGACGAGGACGCGGTCACCGAGCTGTTCGTGACCTCAACGCACACGCCGGTGTTGTTCTTCTCGACGCTCGGCAAGGTTTACCGGATGAAGGTCTGGCGCTTGCCCGAGGGCGGCCCGGCGACGCGCGGGCGGCCGATGGTCAATCTCCTGCCGCTTGCCGCCGGAGAGACGATCTCGACCGTCCTGCCGCTGCCCGAGGACGAGGCCGGGTGGGGCGACCTGCAGGTCATGTTCGCGACCGCGCGCGGCACGGTGCGGCGCAATTCGATGGACGCGTTCACCAACGTGCCGACCAACGGCAAGATCGCGATGCGCTTCGACGAGGGATCGGACGACCGGCTGATCGGCGTCGCGCTTTTGACCGAGGCCGACGACGTGCTGCTCGCGACGCGCGGCGGCAAGGCGATCCGCTTCAAGGGCGACGACGTGCGGGAATTCCAGTCGCGCACCGCGGCCGGCGTGCGCGGCATGATCCTGAAGGGCGGCGACGAGGTGATCTCGCTGTCGATCCTGCGGCGTTCGGGGGCCAGCCAAGAGGAGCGCGAAGCCTATCTGCGCGCCGCGCCGTGGAAGGACAACGAGAACGCGCCGGCGCTTTCGCCCGAGCGCATGGCCGAAATGCAGGAGCGCGAGCAGTTCATCCTGACCGTCTGCGCCAACGGCTACGGCAAGCGCAGCTCGGCCTATGAATACCGCCGCACCAACCGCGGCGGGCAGGGGATAACCAATATCGACAACCTCGCGCGCAACGGCCCGGTCGTGGCGAGCTTCCCGGCGGGGAACGGCCAGCAGCTGATCCTCGTCACCGACCAGGCCAAGCTGATCCGCATGACGATCGGCGACACGCGCGTGATCGGCCGCAACTCGGCCGGCGTGAAGCTGTTCGACGTCGCGCAGGGCGAGCATGTCGTCGGCGCCGCACGGATCGAGGAAAGCGAGGACGAAGCGGAATCCGACCTCGGCGACGTCGAGGCCGAGATCGTGCCGAACGACGACGGAGACACCCGCGAAGACCTGAGCGACGGCGGCGAGGCTTAGAACCCGAGGCAACCATGCCGCGCTGGCCTCGTTGACGCGCTGTCGCGGTAATGAGCGCAACCGCCGTGTTGGGGGCGTTTCTCGGATCACAGGAACCAAGCGCCATGCATTTGCAAATTATCGTAGGCAGCGTCCGCGAGGGACGGGCCTCGCTGGGCGTGGGCGAATGGGCGCTCGCCCAGGCTCGGCGGCGCGGCGACGTGTCGGTCGAGCTTGTCGATCTGAAGGACTGGAACCTTCCGATGATGGGCTTCGCGAAGCCTCCCGCGATGGGCGTCTATGAGAACGCTCTCCAGAAGCACTGGGGCGCGAAGATCGGCGAGGCCGACGGCTATATCTTCGTCAGTCCCGAATATAATCACGGCTATACGTCCGCGCTCAAGAACGCGCTCGACTATATCTTCGCCGAATGGAACCGGAAGCCCGCGACGTTCATCTCGTTCGGCAACGCGGGCGGTGCGCGGGGGATCGAGCAGCTGAGGCTGGTGCTCGTCGAACTCCAGATGGCGCCGCTGACGACGGCCCTTCACATTTCCAACATAAGCGAGAAGCGCAAGGATGGCGCGTTTCACGGCGACGAGAAGGACGTGAAGCGTTTCGACCGGGTTCTCGACGATCTGATCTGGTGGACAAGCGCCTTGAGCGACGCGCGGGCGCGTTCATG
>JACDGO010000082.1:0-4538 GCA_013821585.1 Sphingomonadaceae bacterium | reverse complement strand
TTCATGACCTGAAAAATTCCGCCCGAAAGTCTAGGCGAACAGGTCGACGACCTCGGCATCGCCCGCGACGGCCCTGACGAGCAAGGTCCGGTGGCAAGCAGCCGGGTCGCGTTCGAAGCAGAGGAGCGCCGACGGCATTTCGGTGGCAAGGTCGAGCATTTGCGCTGCGGCGACGACGGCCTCGGGCAAATCGAGCTGCGCCGCATAGACGCGCTCCAGCACGTCATTCCGCCCCTTGCGCGCCGCCTCGCGGCCTTCGGGCGGCGTGCCGAGCGGCTTCAGGTGGACATAGTCGATCCCCGATTCGGCCAAGCCGGCCTTCAGCACGTTCTTCGAAAAGCCCGGTTTGCGCGACAGCGGCACCGCGCGCACGTCGATCACGCGCCACACGCCCGCCACGAGAAGCGCTGCGACCACATCAGCCTGCGTCGCGCCCTCATAGCCGATGGTGTAAATTTTCATGGACCGCACTCTGGAGCGTTTCGACGCGATCGGCCAGCCGTGAACCCCTTGTTAACGCACTATTCCCGGGCGGTTCAGGCCGCCCCGCCTAAACGAATCGGCAGATGCCCGAATCGCCGTTTCGCGCGTTGTCGGTGCACGGGAAGGAGACTGAACGTGAAAACTCTGTTCAAGAAGGTCGCGCTTTCGGCGGCGCTCGGCGCGTCGGCGCTCGTGGCTGCGGCGCCCGCCCAGGCGCAGTGGCGCGGCGGTTACGGCTATCGTCATTATCGCTATCACGACAACGACGCCGGCCTCGCCATCGGCGCGGGGGTTCTCGGCCTCGCGGTCGGCGCCGCGATCGCTTCGGATCATCGTGGCGGCTATTACAATGACGGTTATTATGACCGCGGTTATGGCTACGATGGTTATTACGGCTACAACCGCCCCTATTACCGTTATCGCGAACGCTGCTGGACCGACCGCGTCTATGACGATTATCGCGGCCGCTGGGTGCGCATCGAGCGCTGCCGCTAGTCAAGTCCGATTGCCCGCCGCGTCCCTTCTCCCTAGGGTGCGGCGGGCGAAAGGCGGGTGACAATGGCGACGGTTCGACTGGCGGAAAACGCGCGCGTCGCCGAAGCCGATTACGGCCTGCCCGGCTGGGTCTATCGCGACGACGACGCCTTCGAGGCGGAACGCGTCCGCATCTTCCGCCGATCGTGGCAGATAATCTGCCATATCTCCGATATTCCGAAACCCGGCGACTGGCAGTCGCTGATCGTCATGCATGAACCGATCGTGGCGGTGCGCGGGAACGATGGCGCGGTTCGCGCCTTCGCCAACGTCTGCCGCCATCGCGGCGCGCGCATCCTCGACGGCGCGAGCGGCTGCGCGCGCAAGCTGATCTGCCCCTATCACGCGTGGACCTATGAACTCGACGGGCGGCTGTCGGGCGTTCCGATGCGCGCCGACTATCCCGCGCTCGACCCGCGAGAGCATAGCCTCGTCGAATATCATGTCGAAATCTGGCGCGGCTTCGTGTTCGTCGCGATCGAGCGGCCCCCGGCCAGCGTCGCCGATATGATGGTGCCGCACGAGGCGGAAGTCGCGCACTACCGCTTCGAGGACATGCGCGCGATCGGCCGCGTGACCGAACGGCCGCGCCCGGCGAACTGGAAGAATATCTCCGAGAATTATTCGGACGGGCTGCACATTCCGGTTGCCCATCCAGGGCTGAAGCGCGTGTTCGGTCCGAATTACGCGGTCGGGACGAGCGAGTGGGTTGATCGGCTCGGCGGGCCACTCGTCGCCGATCCGAGGGAAAGCGCGTCGGAACGCGCCTATCGGACGATGCTGCCGGAAGTCGCATATTTGCAGGCGGACAGGCAGCGGACCTGGGTCTATTTCAAGCTGTGGCCGAACACTGCGTTGGACATCTACCCCGACCAGATCGACTTCATGCAGTTTCTTCCGCTCAGCCCCGGCGAAACGATGATCCGCGAGATCGCCTATGCCATTCCCGACGACCGCCGCGAAATGAAGGCGGCGCGCTACCTCAACTGGCGGATCAACCGGCAGGTCAGCCGCGAGGATTCGGGATTGGTCGAGAGGGTGCAGCGGGGGATGCAATCGGCGAGCTTCGAACGCGGGCCGCTAGGCGAAAGCGAAGTGTGCCTTCGGCAATTCGCCAAGCGGATTAGAGAGATCATGCCCGAGGCTCGCAACCTTTCCGCGCCGCCGCCGGGCTGGGGCCGCGCGTGACGAAGCGCTACGACGCGCTCATCGTCGGCGGGGGACACAACGGCTTGGTCTGCGCCTTCTATCTCGCGCGCGCGGGGATGAAGGTGCGCGTGCTCGAGCGCCGGCACGTCGTCGGCGGCGCGGCGGTGACCGAGGAGTTTGCGCCGGGCTTCAGGAATTCCACGGCGAGCTATACCGTCAGCCTGCTCCGTCCCAAGGTGATCAGGGACATGCGGCTGCACGAGCGCGGCTGGCGGATCATTGAGCGGACGATCAGCAATTTCTTTCCGCACGAAGGCGGCTATTTGAAGCTGGGCGGCGGCGCCGCACGCACCCAGGCCGAGTTCGCGCGCTTTTCCGCGAAGGACGCCGAGACCTTTCCCCGATACGAAGAAGCGCTGGAGCGCGTCGCCGAAGTTTTGCGCGATATGGCGCTCAGGACTCCGCCCAACGCAGGCGGGGGCATCCGCGCGCTGATCGCGGCTGCGGCCCAGGGCAGGCGATTGGCGGGCATGTCGATCGAGGCGCAGCGCGACGTGATGGACCTGTTCGTCAAATCGGCGCGCAGCTTCCTCGATAGCTGGTATGAGAACGACTATGTGAAAGCCGCCTTCGGCTTCGATGCGGTCGTCGGCAACTACGCCAGCCCCGACACGCCGGGCAGCGCCTATGTCCTACTCCACCATGTCTTCGGCGAAGTGAACGGCAAGAAGGGCGCCTGGGGCCACAGCGTCGGCGGCATGGGCGCGATTACCCAATATATGGCGGAAGCGTGCGCGGAAGTGGGCGTCGAGATCAGCCTCGAAGCGCCGGTCGCCAACGTGCTGGTCGACGGGAACCGCGCCGCGGGTGTCCGGCTCGAAAGCGGCGAGGAAATCGCCGCGAAGATCGTCGCGGCGAATGTCGGGCCGGCGCTGCTGTTCCGGCAGCTCGTCGACCGCGCCCACATGACCCCCGAGTTCGCGCGGCGCATGGACAATTTCAAGGCCGGATCGGGGACGTTCCGGATGAACGTCGCGCTGTCCGAACTGCCCGATTTCACCGTGCTGCCCGGCAAGGAGAAGGCCGAGCATCATACCTGCGGGATCATCATCTCGCCGACGCTCGACTACATGGACAAGGCGTTCACCGACGCGAAGGCGAAGGGCTGGTCGAACGAACCGATCGTCGAGATGAAGCTGCCGACCTCGGTCGACGACAGCCTCGCTCCTCCGGGCATGCACATCGCCAGCCTGTTCTGCCAGCAATTCGCGCCGGTGCTGCCCGATGGCCGCAGCTGGGACGACGCGCGCGAGGCGGCGGCCGACCTGATCGTCGACACGGTCACCCGGCACGCCCCCAACTTCAAGGGTGCGATTGTCGCGCGGCAAATCCACTCGCCGCTCGATCTCGAACGCAAGTTCGGGCTCATCGGCGGGGACATCATGCACGGCCATATGTCATTGGATCAGCTATGGGCCGCGCGGCCCGTGCTCGGCCACGGCGATTATCGCGCCCCAATCAAGGGACTCTACATGTGTGGCGCTGGCACACACCCCGGCGGCGGCGTGACCGGCGCGCCGGGGCACAATGCGGCGCACGAGATTCTACGCGATCGCGGCCTCTTCGCGCGCCTTCGGGCGTAGCCAGTAGAGCGGGATCGCGGTCAGCATCAGCGCGAAACTCAAGATCAGCGCTTCCCTGCCCGAACCCCACAAGACCCACGCGGAGAAGGCCAGACCGATGCCCGCCGCCAGCGGCGCAATTCTGAGGCGAAGAGCGGTCACGCAGGCGCCGACGTAAAACCACACGGTGGCGGCGGTGGTCAGCTGCAGCATGAACGTAAGCACGCCCGTCAACCCCGGGATCGCGCCCGACAGAACTAGGAAGCTGGCGAAACCGCTTCCCAGCAACACAGCGAAGGTCGGCACATCGCGGTCGCTGGTGCGTCCGAGGATGCGCGGTAGGAGTCCGGCGCGCGCCATGCCGAGGGGAACCTCGCCCTGCATCAGCACCCAGCCGTTGAGGCAGCCGATCGCCGCGATCGACGCGAACGCGGCGATGACGAGGCTCGCGCCGCGCCCCCAGAAACTTTCGACGAACATCGCGATGGGTGCGTCCGACGCCGCCACGCTCGCCTCCGGCAGCGCGAAAACCACGCCGTTGGAGATGACGACGTAGAGCAGCCCAGTCAGCGCGGTGCCATAGAGCGTCGCGCGCAGCACGTTGCGCGCGGGGTGGCGCACGCGCTCGGCGGCGAGCGACGCCGCCTCGAAGCCGACCAAGGGAAAGAACGCGAGCGTGAGCGCGGTCGTCAAAGAGGCCGCCTTGAAGGGCGCGTGAGGATTGGCGGTGAATCGTCCGCTTTCGGTTGC
>JACDGO010000081.1 GCA_013821585.1 Sphingomonadaceae bacterium | reverse complement strand
GCGTCGAGACCCGCCTCAAGCGCGAACCTGTCGGCGTGTTCCATGACGCGCTCAACAACGTCAAGCCGGGGATCGAGGTTCGCTCACGCCGCGTCGGCGGCGCGACCTATCAGGTGCCGGTCGAGGTTCGCCCCGAGCGCGCCCAGGCGCTGGCGATCCGCTGGCTGATCATCGCGGCGCGCGCCCGGTCGGAAAAGACTATGGCGTCGCGCCTGTCGGGCGAGTTGATGGACGCTTCGCAGAACCGCGGCAACGCGGTCAAAAAGCGTGAAGATACGCACCGCATGGCCGAAGCGAACCGCGCGTTCAGCCACTACCGCTGGTAACTTTCATACCCATATTGTGGAGGTCCGGTTCGGCCGGACCCCCGAACATCTAAGGAAGCTCAAGAAATGGCCCGCAGCCATCCGCTCGATCGCTATCGCAACATTGGCATCATGGCGCACATCGACGCCGGCAAGACGACGACGACCGAGCGTATCCTCTATTACACCGGCAAGTCCTACAAGATCGGCGAGGTCCATGAGGGCACCGCGACGATGGACTGGATGGAGCAGGAGCAAGAGCGCGGAATCACGATCACCAGCGCGGCTACAACCTGTTTTTGGGCAGCGGACGAGGGCAACGGCCCCGAGCACCGGATCAACATCATCGACACCCCCGGGCACGTCGACTTCACCATCGAAGTCGAGCGTTCGCTGCGCGTGCTCGATGGCGCGGTCGCCTGTTTCGACGGCGTTGCCGGGGTCGAGCCGCAGTCGGAAACGGTGTGGCGCCAGGCTGAAAAATATCACGTTCCGCGGATGTGCTTCATCAACAAGCTCGACCGCACCGGCGCCAATTTCCAGATGTGCGTCGACATGATCAAGGACCGCCTCGGCGCGCGTCCAGCAGTGCTATACCTTCCGATCGGCATCGAGGGCGGCTTCAAGGGCCTCGTCGACCTGGTCGAGAACCGCGCCATCATCTGGCTTGACGAGAGCCTCGGCGCCAAATTCGTTTATGAAGAGATTCCCGACGACCTTAAGACCGCCGCCGCGACGGCGCGCATGGACCTCATCGAGATGGCGGTCGAGCAGGACGACGACGTCATGGAAGCCTATCTCGGCGGTGAGGAGCCCGATGTCGCGACGCTCAAGAAGCTGATCCGCAAGGGCACGCTGAACTTCTCGTTCGTGCCCGTGCTGTGCGGCTCGGCATTCAAGAACAAGGGCGTCCAGCCGTTGCTCGACGCGGTGGTCGACTATCTGCCGTCGCCGCTCGACATCCCGCCGGTCGAAGGGCTGAAGCTCGACGGCGAGACCGTCGAGACGCGCCCGCCCGCCGACGACGCGCCGTTCTCGGCGCTGGCGTTCAAGATCATGAACGATCCGTTCGTCGGCACGCTGACCTTCGCGCGCATCTATTCGGGCAAGCTCGAGACCGCGTCGATGGTGATGAACTCGGTCAAGGACAAGAAGGAAAAGGTCGGGCGCATGCTCCTCATGCACGCCAACGATCGCGAGGACATCCAGGTCGCCTATGCCGGAGACATCGTCGCTTTGGCGGGTCTGAAGGACACTACCACGGGCGACACATTGTGCGCGCAAAACGCGCCGATCATCCTCGAGCGGATGATCTTCCCCGATCCCGTGATCGAGGTCGCGGTAGAGCCCAAGACCAAGGCCGATCAGGAAAAGATGGGCGTCGCATTGAACCGCCTCGCGCGCGAGGATCCGTCGTTCCGTGTGACTTCGGATCATGAAAGCGGCCAGACGATCATCAAGGGAATGGGCGAACTCCACCTCGAAATCCTCGTCGACCGCATGAAGCGCGAGTTCAAGGTCGAGGCGAACGTCGGCGCGCCGCAAGTCGCCTATCGCGAATATCTCGCGAAGGAGGTCGACGTCGACTATACGCACAAGAAGCAGTCGGGCGGATCGGGCCAGTTCGGCCGCGTCAAGCTGACGGTGACGCCGGGCGAGCGCGGATCGGGCGTGATTTTCCTCGACGAGGTCAAGGGCGGCAACATTCCAAAGGAATATATCCCTTCGGTCGAAAAGGGCATGCGCGAGACCGCGATGACCGGATCGCTGATCGGCTTCCCGATCATCGACTTCGAGATACGGCTCTATGACGGCGCCTATCACGACGTCGACTCGTCTGCGCTGGCGTTCGAGATCACCGGCCGCGCGGCGATGCGCGAGGCGGCGCAGAAGGCGGGAATCAAACTGCTTGAGCCGATTATGAAGGTCGAGGTGGTGACGCCCGAGGATTACCTCGGCGACGTCATCGGCGACCTGAATTCCAGGCGCGGGCAGATCCAGGGCACCGACAGCCGGGGCAACGCCCAGGTGGTCGAGGCGGTGGTCCCGCTTGCCAACATGTTCGGCTACGTCAACCAGCTTCGTTCGTTCAGCCAGGGCCGCGCGCAATACAGCATGCAGTTCTCGCATTACGACGAGGTGCCGGCGAACGTGGCCGAAGAGGTCAAGGCGAAGCTGGCCTAACCCGATTTTTGTCCCTATGGGGCTGCGCCGTCAGCGGCGACGCCCCGCAACGATTTCAAACGCACGAAGGTAGGAAAAATGGCGAAAGCAAAGTTCGAGCGGAACAAGCCGCACTGCAACATCGGCACGATCGGCCACGTCGATCACGGCAAGACGTCGCTGACCGCGGCGATCACCAAGATCCTGGCCGAAACCGGCGGGGCGACCTTCACCAGCTACGACAATATCGACAAGGCGCCCGAAGAGCGCGAGCGCGGCATCACCATCTCGACGGCCCACGTCGAGTATGAGACCGACAAGCGCCACTATGCGCACGTCGATTGCCCGGGCCACGCCGATTATGTGAAGAACATGATCACGGGCGCGGCGCAGATGGACGGCGCGATCCTCGTCGTCTCGGCGACCGACGGCCCGATGCCGCAGACGCGCGAGCACATCCTGCTCGCGAAACAGGTCGGCGTGCCGCAGATGGTCGTTTTCATGAACAAGGTCGATCTGGTTGACGACGCCGAGATCCTCGAGCTCGTCGAGCTGGAAATCCGCGAGCTGCTCTCGAAGTATGATTTCGACGGCGACAACATCCCGATCATCGCCGGTTCGGCGACCAAGGCGCTCGACGGCTCGAACGACGAACTCGGCAAGCAGGCAGTCCTGAAGCTGATGGAGGCGGTCGACTCGTTCATTCCGCAGCCCGACCGCCCGCTCGACAAGCCGTTTCTGATGCCGATCGAGGACGTGTTCTCGATCTCGGGCCGCGGCACGGTCGTCACCGGCCGCGTCGAGACCGGCATCGTCAAGGTCGGCGAGGAAGTCGAGATCGTCGGGATCAAGGACACGGTGAAGACCGTCGTCACCGGCGTCGAGATGTTCCGCAAGCTGCTCGATCAGGGCCAGGCCGGCGACAACATCGGGGCGCTGCTGCGCGGCACGAAGCGCGAGGACGTCGAGCGCGGTCAGGTGCTGTGCAAGCCGGGTTCGATCAAGCCGCACACCGAGTTCGATTCGGAAGTCTATGTGCTGTCGAAGGAAGAGGGCGGCCGTCACACGCCGTTCTTCGCCAACTATCGTCCGCAATTCTATTTCCGCACGACCGACGTGACCGGCGAAGTGGTGCTCCCCTCGGGCACCGAGATGGTCATGCCGGGCGACAATGTGAAACTGGGCGTCAAGCTGATCGCGCCGATCGCGATGGAGCAGGGCCTGCGCTTCTCGATCCGCGAAGGCGGCCGCACGGTCGGCGCCGGGGTTGTCTCGGCGATCACCAAGTAGTAAAGCGTTCGCAGAGCCGCTCGATTCTTCTTGAAGGGAATCGGGCGGTTCGCTTTTTTGGAGGCCCGGAAGCGGGCACGGCTCTTTCGCATCGGTAACGGACATGGAAACGCAGAATATCCGCATTCGCCTGAAGGCATTCGATCATCGGGTGCTCGATCAGGCGACGGGCGATATCGCCGACACGGCAAAGCGCACCGGCGCCTTGATCCGCGGCCCCATTCCGCTGCCGACGCGCATCGAGAAATTCACCGTGAATCGCGGGCCGCACGTCGACAAGAAGTCGCGCGAGCAGTTCGAGGTTCGCACCTACAAGCGGCTGCTCGACATCGTGCAGCCGACGCCCCAGACGGTCGACGCGCTGATGAAGCTCGATCTCGCCGCGGGGGTGGACGTAGAGATCAAACTGGCCTAAGGGCCGCGCTCTTTCGCGAAGGCTTCGGCGCTCGCGGAAGGCATGGGATACCGCCGGATTTTCCGGGCCGCGTCCCCCGTCTTCCCCTTCAGGGGGAACAGCCCGGACGGGGCGATGCATCGATATTGGGCCAGGCCAAGCCCGCGGGGATCGTCTCCGTGGGCCTCTGACGTTGAGGAGTATGATCATGCGCACAGGCGTGATCGCGAAGAAAATGGGGATGACCCGCTTGTTCCAGGACGACGGCCGCCATGTGCCCGTCACTGTCCTGGCGCTCGAAAACAATCATGTGATTTCGCAGCGCACCGCGGACCGTGACGGCTATGTCGCGGTTCAGGTCGGCGCGGGCGTCGCCAAGGCGAAGAATGTCGCCAAGCCGCAGCGCGGCCACTTCGGCAAGGCCGAGGTCGAGCCGAAAGCGAAGGTCGCCGAATTCCGCGTTGCCGAGGATGCGTTGATCGACGTGGGCGCGGAGATTTCCGCCGACCATTTCGTCGCCGGGCAGATGGTCGACGTTTCGGGTCATACGCAGGGCAAGGGCTTTCAGGGCGGCATGAAGCGCTGGAATTTCGGCGGGCTGCGCGCGACGCACGGCGTCTCGGTCTCGCACCGTTCGCTCGGATCGACCGGCCAGCGCCAGGATCCAGGCAAAGTGTTCAAGGGCAAGAAGATGGCCGGCCACATGGGCGATCGCCAGCGCACCCAGCAGAACCTTGAGATCGTGCGGACCGACCCCGAGCGCGGGCTGCTGTTCGTCAAGGGATCGGTGCCCGGATCGAAGGGCGGTTGGCTGATGATCAAGGACGCGGTCAAGGTCGATCGCCACGCGGGCGCCCCCTATCCCGCCGGACTCACGACCTCGCACATCGTCCATGAGGAAGCGCCGGCCGGCATGGTCGAAGCGGGCGCGGTCCACGAGATTCCGCCGCTGCCGGGCGCCGACGAAGTCGCGGCCGGCGTCGCCGAGGCCGACGCACATGTCGCCGAGGCCGCGAAGGATGAAGACCAGGAAGGGGCAGCCTCGTGAAGATCAAGGTTCAAACCCTCGACGGCAAGGCGGCCAAGGCAGCCGACATCGACCTGAACGACGAGGTGTTCGGTGTCGAGCCGCGCGCCGACATCCTCCACCGCGTCGTCACCTGGCAGCTCGAGAAGCGGCGGGCGACCGCGCGTGGCGCGCGCGAGCGTTCGGACGTCAACCGCACCGGCAAGAAATACGGCAAGCAGAAGGGCGGCGGCACCGCCCGCCACGGCAACCGCCGCTCGCCGATCTTCATCGGCGGCGGCAAGGCGCACGGACCGCGCGTTCGCGACTTTAATCCGTCGCTCAACAAGAAGGTCCGCGCGATGGGCCTGAAGATGGCGCTGTCGGCGAAGGCCAAGGACGGCACGCTGATCATCATGGACTCGCTCCTGATCAAGAACGGCAAGACCAAGGCGCTCGCTGCGAACCTCGCCAAGCTCGGCTGGGGCAAGTCGGCGCTGGTGATCGACGGCGACGCGGTCGAAACGAGCTTCGCCGCCGCGTCTTCGAACCTGCACGGCATCAACGTGCTGCCGGCGATGGGCGCGAACGTCTATGACATTTTGAAGCACGACACGCTGGTGCTGACCCGCGCGGGCGTCGAAAAGCTGGAGGCGCGGTTCAATGGCTAAAAAGCCTGCCAAGGCGGCGACCGTCGACGCGCGTCATTACGACGTCGTCGTCGCGCCCTACATCACCGAAAAGGCGACGATGGTCAGCGAGCACAACGCGGTCGTCTTCAAGGTCGCGAACTCCGCCACCAAGCCGCAGATCAAGGCGGCGGTCGAGGCGCTGTTCAACGTGACCGTGAAGGGCGTGAACACTATCGTCCAGAAGGGCAAGACCAAGAAGTGGAAGGGCGCGCCCTACACGCGTTCCGACTTCAAGAAGGCGATCGTTCGCCTGGCCGACGGCCAGTCGATCGACGTGACCACGGGAATCTGATCCGATGGCGCTCAAACATTACAACCCGACCAGCCCGGCGCGCCGCGGCCTCGTCCTCGTCGACAAGTCGAGCCTGTGGAAGGGCGGCCCCATCAAGGCGCTCACCGAGGGCAAGAAGAAGACCGGCGGGCGCAACAACAAGGGCCATGTGACCTCGCGCGGGATCGCCGGCGGCCACAAGCAGCGCTATCGCCTGATCGACTTCAAGCGCCGCAACTGGGACATCGAGGGCACGGTCGAGCGGATCGAATATGATCCCAACCGCACCGCGTTCATCGCGCTGATCTCCTATGGCGAAGGCGACGTCACCTACATCATCGCGCCGCAGCGTCTCGCCGTCGGCGACAAGGTGATTGCGGGCAAGAAGACCGACGTGAAGCCGGGCAATGCGATGGAGCTCGGCCAGATGCCGGTCGGCACCATCGTCCACAACGTCGAGATGAAGCCCGGCAAGGGCGGTCAGATCGCGCGTTCGGCGGGCACTTATGTCCAGGTCGTCGGGCGCGACCGCGGCATGGTCATCGTCCGGCTGAACTCGGGCGAGCAGCGCTACATCCACGCCAATTGCATGGCGACGGTCGGCGCGGTGTCGAACCCCGACAACGCTAATCAGACGCTGGCGAAGGCCGGGCGCAGCCGCTGGCTCGGCCGCCGCCCGCTGACGCGCGGCGTTGCCAAGAATCCGGTCGACCATCCGCACGGCGGCGGCGAAGGCCGCACCTCGGGCGGGCGCCATCCGGTCACGCCGTGGGGCAAGCCGACCAAGGGCGCGCGCACCCGTTCAAACAAGTCGACCGACAAGATGATCATCCGGTCGCGTCACGCGAAGAAGAAGAGGTAGTCATGGCCCGCTCCGTCTGGAAAGGTCCGTTCGTCGACCTGCACCTGCTCAAAAAGGCCGAAACCGCGCAGGACGCGAGCTCGCGCACGCCGATCAAGACCTGGTCGCGCCGCTCGACGATCCTGCCGCAATTCGTCGGCCTGACGTTCAGCGTCTACAATGGCCGCAAGTTCGTGCCCGTCTCGGTCAACGAGGACATGGTCGGCATGAAGCTCGGCGAGTTCGCGCCGACGCGCTATTTCCCCGGTCACGCGGCCGACAAGAAGGGCAAGCGCTGATGTCCAAGCCCGCATCCCCACGTAAGGTCGCGGACAATGAGGCGCTGGCGACGGCAACCGCGATTCGCGGCTCGGCGCAAAAGCTCAACCTGGTGGCGACGCTCATCCGTGGCCGCAAGGCGGGCGACGCGATGAACATCCTCCAGTTCTCGACCAAGGCGATGGCGCTCGACGTGCGCAAATGCCTCGCGTCGGCGATCGCCAATGCCGAGAACAATCACAATCTCGACGTCGACGCGCTCGTCGTCGCCGAAGCGAGCGTCGGCAAGGGGCTGAGCATGAAGCGCTTCGCCACCCGCGCGCGGGGCCGCTCGGCGCGCATCGTCAAGCCGTTCAGCCGCCTTCGCGTCGTCGTGCGCGAAGTGCAGGATCAGGAAGCTTAAAGCATGGGTCAGAAATCGAATCCGATCGGGCTGAGGCTCCAGATCAACCGGACCTGGGACAGCCGCTGGTATGCGGAAGGGGCCGATTACGGCCGCCTGCTTCTCGAAGACCTCGCGATCCGCAAGCACATCATCAAGTCGCTGCCGCAGGCCGCGATCTCGAAGGTGGTGATCGAACGGCCTGCGAAGCTGTGCCGCATCTCGATCTACGCCGCGCGCCCCGGCGTCATCATCGGCAAGAAGGGCGCCGACATCGAGAAGCTCAGGAAGACGATCGGCGCGATGACGACGTCCGACGTTTCGCTGAACATCGT